>NZ_JARWOP010000066.1 GCF_029868745.1 Nocardia wallacei
CCCCTCACCCAACTAGTGTTTAACTAACTCGGTTGTGGGGTGGGTTTTTGCGCATTACCGGGGGGCCCCGGGGCCCCTGTTTTACCGGGGGGGGGGGCCGGGCGGCCGCGTTCACCTCCCCCGCGCGCGCCGCGCGGGCGGTGCGGGACGGCGAAATCGACGTGCTGGTCGGGGCGATCCCGTTCGACGTCGAGGAGCCCGCGGCGCTGGTGCGGCCCGAATGGTTCCACCGGCACACCGCGCGAGCGGCGGCGCGCATCGCGCCGGGATTGCCGAGAATCGTTTCGACGAGGGATGTTCCGGCGCGCGCGGAGTACCTCGACCGGCTGGATCGGCTCATCGCTGTGCTGCGTACCGGCGAGGTGCTGAAGGTGGTGCTCAGTCGCTCCGTGGAATGCCGCTGGGATCGCCCGGTGGACCCCTTGGCGGTCCTGCGGCGCCTGATGGCGCGCAATCCGAGGGCCAATGGATTCGCCGTCGATGTCTCGATGGCGGACAGCGGGCTGGGGACGATGGTGGGGGCGAGCCCGGAAATCCTGGTGTCGAAACGCGGCCGCTCGCTGACGCTGGGCCCCTTGGCCGGGACCGCTCCTCGCCATCCCGACGAGGATCTCGACCGGCTGGCGCGCGAGCGGCTGCGGACCTCGGACAAGGATCTGCGCGAACACGCCTTCGTCGTCGAGTGGATCCGGCAGTGCCTGACGCCGATCTGTGCCGAGTTGTCGATACCGGAACGGCCGAAAGTGTATGCCACACCGGATGTCTGGCATCTCGGCACACCCATCACCGGCGTACTCCGCGATCCGGCCGCGACCGCGCTCGACGTGGCCCTGCTGTTACATCCGACGCCCGCCGTGTGCGGTACGCCCACCGATCGCGCCCTCGGAATCATTCGATCGCTCGACGGCCGTCGCGGCTTCTACGGCGGCACCGTCGGCTGGTGTGACAGCGCGGGCGACGGCGACTGGATCGTGACGATCCGGTGCCTGCAGTTGGGCGCCGGTGAGGCAGACGGCCTGCTGTACGCGGGCGGCGGCATCATCGCCACCTCCGACTCCGCGGCGGAATTCGACGAGACCACGGCCAAACTGCAGACGCTGCTGCGGGTCCTCGACGTGCCCGCCGCGCAGCTCACGGCGGGCGGACCACCGGCATGAACACGGCCGGGGGCCCGGTGGAGACGGTGGTCGACGAAATGGTCCGGGGTGGAGTCCGCGACGTGGTGCTGTGTCCGGCGGGGGTGGGCGCGCCGATCGCCGCACCCCTGGTGCGGGCCGAGCGGGCCGGACGAATCCGGCTGCACGTCTGGCTCGACGAGCGAGCCGGCGGATTCCTCGCGCTGGGACTCGCGGGCGGTGGGACCCCGGTCCCGGTGTTCGCCACAGCGGAACCCGGTGGAGCGAACCTCTATCCGGCCGTGCTGGAGGCGGTCTATGCGGGCGTGCCGGTGCTGGTGATCACTGCGGCGCGACCGGTCGAATCAGTCATGCCCTTCGGCCGGACGATGCGCGGGACGGTCGCGCTGCGAGCCGACGACGAGCCCCGGATGTGGCGGTCCGCCGCCTGCCATGCGCTCGCGGCGGCCCGCGGTGGCCGGCACGGCGACGCCGGGCCGGTGCATCTGCTGCTCCCACCGGACGCGCCGCGAGCCGACCGCCACGACGGTGCCCAGGGACGCATGGATGATGCCGTCTGGACGGAGGCCGGGACGGGAATCGCGGACGCGCCGTTGGACATCGACGTGACGGCGCCGACGATCGTGGTCGCGGGCCACGGCGCGGCCGAGCATCCGGAACTGGCCGCGCTGCCCACCGTCGCCGAGCCGACCGCACCGGCGCTCGGGCCGCCGCTGCACCCGCTGGCGTTGACGGTGTTGCGGCCACGGCAGGTTGTCGTGGTCGGCCGCCCCACGCTCCATCGCGATGTCGCTCGGCTCCTCGCTGATCCCGCGGTCGATACCGTTGCGCTGTCCCGCTTTTCGCACTGGGCCGATGTGGCGGGCACGGTCCGCGCGGTCGGCACGCGGGCGGTGCTCGGCGGCGAGCCGCCGGCGCACTGGCTGGCCGCCTGCCGGGAAACGTCCGAGCGGGCCGGCACCGCGGTCCGCGCGCGATTGGCCTCGCACGGCAAGAGCACCGGGTTGCATGTGGCGGCGGAGGTGCTCGACGCCCTGCGGCCGGGCGATCAGCTGGTCCTGGGCGCCTCGAATGCCATTCGGGACGTGTCGTGGGCGGGAAGTCCCCCGCGCGGGGCGATGGTGGTGTCGAACCGCGGGGTTGCCGGGATCGACGGCACGGTCGCCTACTGCGCCGGGTCCGCGCTGCGCCACCCCGGCCGCACGTTGGCGTTGATGGGCGATCTGACGTTCCTGCACGATGTTTCGAGCCTGTCTCTGCTGCGCGCGAGCCGTCCCGGACCGGCGAATCCGACCATCGTGGTGGCCAACGACGACGGCGGCGGCATCTTCGAACTGCTCGAGCAGGGTCACCCCAAGTTCTCCGGCGCCTTCGACCGGATCTTCGGCACGCCCCACGGCACGGATCTCGCGGCGCTGTGCCGCGCGCACGGGGTGCGGCATGAAACGGTCGATCTACCAACCCTTTCCGAGCGCCTGGCGGCTCCGGCGTCGAGCGCGCGGGTGTTGGAGGTCCCGACCGACCGATCGTCGCTGCGGGATCTGCACGAGAGTATCCGCGCGGCGGTGCGCGACGAGGAGAAGGAACTATGAGAGGACCGGCATGACAACCGAAATACCCGAGAGCACAGAGGTTCTGGTGGTCGGGGCGGGCCCGGCGGGCTCGTCGGCGGCGATCTGGGCGGCGCGCGCGGGCTACGACGTCGCTCTCGTGGACAGTGCGGTGTTCCCGAGGGACAAGACCTGTGGCGACGGGCTCACGCCGCGGGCGATGAAGGAGCTGATCCGCCTGGGCCTCGGCGAATGGGCCACCACCCGAATCGACAACCGCGGACTCCGGGTCGCCGGATTCGGTCGCGCGGCGGAACTGCCGTGGCCCGCGGGTGCCTGGGAGGATCGCGGCACGGCGATTCCGCGCCTCGAATTCGACGACAAACTCCGGTGCACGGCCGTCGAGAGCGGAGCCCGGATGTCCGACGGCACCCGCGCGGTCGGGGTCGAGATGGACGGTGACCGCGTGCGGGCCGTGCGCCTGCAGCGCGGGGAATCGACGTGTGTCGTTCGATGCCGGTCGCTGGTGGTCGCCGACGGCGTCCGCTCGCCGCTGGGCAAGATGCTCGGGCGCGTGTGGCATCGCGATTGTGTCTACGGCATCGCCGCGCGCGCCTACATGAAAACCGACCGCGCCGACGACCGCTGGATCACTTCACATCTGGAGTTGCGGGACGACGCCGGCGCGCTGCAGCCCGGCTACGGCTGGGTGTTCCCGCTGGGCAACGGTGAGGTGAACATCGGTGTCGGGTCGCTGTCCAGTGCCAAGCGGCCGGCCCGGGTGCAGTTGCGGCCGTTGATGAATCGCTACGTGACGCAGCGGCGCGCGGAGTGCGAAACCAGCAGCGACATCCGCTCCTACGCGTCCGCGCTGCTACCCATGGGCGGAGCCGTCTCCGGAATCGCCGGGCGCAATTGGGCACTGCTCGGCGACGCCGCGGCCTGCGTGAACCCGCTCAACGGCGAGGGCATCGATTACGGCCTGGAAAGTGGCCGCATGCTCGCCGATGTCCTCGCCGATCCGGATCTGAGCCGCGCCTGGCCCGCCCTGCTGACGGCCGAGTACGGAACCGCCTTCTCCATCGCACGGCGGTTGGCCGATGTGGCCACCCGCCCGCACGCCATCGGAGTCGGCGGTCCGATCGCCATGCGTTCGCCGATGATGCTGCGCCTCATGGTGCGGCTGATGGGAAATCTGGTCACACCGGAGGACTCGGACCTGGTCGCCAAGATCTGGCGCACGGCCGGCCGTGGCTCGACCCGGCGCGATTTCCGGCCGCCGTTCACCTGATCCAGCGATGCGATCGGTCAATGTCCGGGCATGTATCCGGGCAGGCCGAGCAATTGTCCGATGAATAAGATGATGGGGTCCAACCAGCTCGGCCAGGGGTTCTGAGGCGGCGGGCTGGCCCCCGCAATACCTGTGCCCAGTAGGGCGAGGACGCCCATCCCAGCGAACGTGGCGCACACGCGGAATTTGTTCACAGATTATCTCTCGATCTGGTCGGTAGTCGCACCATCGGTGGCATTGAACGGTGCTGACGCCACCCGGCTGTCGACACAGTACGTCGCGTCTACGTAATGGAGATATCCGTGGAATCGCCGGTTCGGCTCGGCTGCCTCTCAGGCCGCGACCTGCGGCCCCTGGCCTAATAGGGGGGTTTTACGGCCGATCAAGCGGGGCGCGCACGACCGCCCCGGCTCGATACTTACGGCGTTTCAGCGCATCGAGGAAAGGCCGCCATGACCTCCCCCACCATCGTTCTCGTGCACGGTGCATTCGCCGACGCCTCCAGTTGGTCTCCGGTCGTCGAGCGGTTGCTCGCCGCGGGCCTGTCCGTCGCCGCGCCGCCGGTGTTCAACCGGAGCCTGTCCGCCGACGCCGCGTATATCCGATCTTTCGCCGAGCAGATCGACGGGCCGGTGCTACTGGCCGGGCATTCGTACGGCGGCGCGGTCATCACGGTCGCGGGTCTCGCCGAGAACGTCGCCGGGCTGGTGTACGTGTCCGGTTACGCCCTGGACGAAGGCGAGAGTCTCGGGCAGTTGCAAGGCGAATTTCCCGACTCGGACCTGTCCGCCCACCTGGTGTATTCGACCTACCCCGCCGAGGGGGAGGCCGGCACCGACGTCTCGGTCGAGGTCGACGCCTTCCCGGAGATATTCGCCGCCGGTCTGGACCGGCAGCGCGCGGCGGTTCTGGCCGTGTCGCAACGCCCCCTGTCCGCCGCCGCCTTCACCGAGCCCGCCGCCGCCGCGGCCTGGAAGACCAAGCCCGGCTGGGGCATCGTCTCCACCGCGGACCGCACCATCAACCCCGAGGTCGAGCGGTTCGGCTACCGGCGCGCCGGGCTGCGCTCGATCACCGAGCTCGACGGCCCGCACCTGATCATGCAGACCCACCCCGACGAAGTGACCGCCGTGATCACCGCCGCCGTCACCGAATTGTCCTGAACCGCTTCGTTTCCGACCTCAGTCCCAGAAGGGCAGTCTCCTCATGACCACCGTCGTCCTCGTACACGGCGCCTTCGCCGATTCATCCAGCTGGAACGGCGTCGTGGAACGCCTTACCGCCCAAGGGCATTCGGTCCTCGCCGCCGCGAACCCGCTGCGCGGGCTGGACTCCGATGCCGCCTATGTCGCTTCCGTCCTCGACACCGTCGCGGGCCCGTGCGTCCTGGCCGGGCATTCCTACGGCGGCAGCGTGATCACTATTGCGGCACAAGGAAAAACGAACGTCACCGCCCTGGCCTACATCGCGGCGTTCATTCCCGACGTCGGCGAGAGCGCCCTCGAACTGACCGACAAATTCCCCGGCTCGACCCTCGGCCCGACGACCCGGCCCGCCGAGTGCCCGCTGCCCGACGGCAGCACCGGCACCGAGCTCTACATCCGCCAGGACGAGTTCCCCGGCCAGTTCGCCGGGGACGTCGACCCGGCTACCGCGCGGCTGATGGCGGCCACCCAGCGCCCGGTAGCCCTCGCCGCCCTCCAACAGCCCGCAACTGCCGCGGCCTGGCGCACGCTTCCCACCTACGCCCTGCTCACCACGGACGACAAGAACATCCCGATCGAGGCACAGCGATACATGGCCACCCGCGCGGGCGCGGTCAGCGTCGAAACATCGGCCTCCCACGCGGTCTCGGTATCGCGTCCGGCCGAAGTCGCCGAACTGATCGGGCGCGCGGCATCGCAGTAGCCGCGCACAGCAGGGCTGCTGGGTCAGGCGGGTCTTCATCGGCACACGAACGAGAGGTGGCCCAGGCAAGCGAATTTCGCGGTGACCACGCCAGCGGCTCCGGTCAGCACCGCTGCCGTCGAACCGCGGCCGCCGGCGGGGTGGTCGGCTCCGTGCCGGAAGGGGTCTCGGAGTATTCGTACAGGGGCGTCGTGCGGACTGTTATGCGGGCCCTCTCCGATTCAACCTGGTGTTCATGAAATCGGCGCTGATAATCTTTCCCCGGCCTTCGTTGCTCGAGTCAACGCCGCTCTCATTATCGCCTTCGGTGGCCACGCGGCGTGTTGGGAAACGTCAACCGTCGAGCCAGTCGCCGTGTACCTGCCCGGGGACGCACCCGAGGCAGTTCCACAGGAAATGAGGATGGGCGCAGCCGAACATGTACGCCAGCAGAGCAGTGTCCTCGGATGCGGTGGGTGTCTCGTGTAGTACGTGGAAGTGCTCAGCCCCGACGGCGCCCGAGTCGACCTGTACCGTCCGGGCCCGCCTGGCATCGGTGTCTCCGGTGGCAACAGCCAGTGCCGCCGCAATGTAGGTGCGGCGCAGAATCTTCCAGCTGCTGTCGACTCGGCCGCGCCAAGGGCCGTGCAGTGCCTCGAACGCGGCCAACTCCTCGCTCAGCAGCGGCGACACCGCTGGGTACTCCAGGCGGCAGCATTCGACCAGATCGGCCGCGTGGTCTCCGAGCCTGTCCACCACTGGTCGCCGGCCTGAGGACAGGGCCAGGCCGCCGGTCAGCAGCCCTGCCCCGCTGTGTGGCCGCAGCCCGCACAGCGGGCAGTCCCGGCCCGAGGGCCCGGCCGGCCGGGCATCACAGGGCGGGATGACGGGCATGATGCCGTCGAACCACAGGGCGTGCCGACCGGTCAGGGCCAGCCAGCCCATCGTGGTCGGCATCAGCCACGAGTTCCACAGCAGCCCATGTGCTTCCGGAGTGCACCCGAACTTGATCATGGCGATGGCGCAGGCCGCGTACACCGCCTTGTCGTGGGCGGGCATGGCGCTGAGCCAGAAATTGTTGATCTCACCGCTGACGGCGTCGGCGCGCACATCGGTCATATCATCGAGCACCCGGCACATCACCAGCGCCGCCAGATGGGGCTCCCACCACAGCTCGGTGTCCGGCGAGACGTGCCAGAACAGGCAGTCCATCAGCTGCAGCAGTACGTAACTGCCGGCGTCCAACGGGTTGTCCGTTGTCAATGAGACCGCGCCCCTGGTGTGCCGGTCCAACCAGAATTCGTCGACACGTCGCTTGTAGGCCGCGAACAACCCCACGACCAGAGCACGAGCCCCGTGAACGCTGAATCGGGCGGCCAGGCCTTTCCGTACCCTCTGGTCCACGACAGCGACGTCCAAGTCGGCTATCACCCGTTTGTACTCGTGCAGGGCCAGAACGTCGTCCTCGTACCGCCATCGCAGGCCCAGATCGCGGTGCGCGTCGTTCAGCGTCCGCGTCCACCTCCAGCCGCCGGTCAGGACGGAGTCCAGTACTCGCAGATAAGGCAGGATCTTCGTCTCCAGCGGTCGCCCGTCGCTGCGTCGCCAGGTGTAGTCGGCCGGGCCCCGCGCCAGAGGCGTCGGCAGGCTCGCGCACAGGGCACAGTCGCATGGCTGTTCATCACCGGCGAGCGCGCCGGGGGCGCGGCCGTGAACCTCGTGGATCCGCCTGTGCCACAGTCCTTCGAGTAGCTCGCACGTCAGGCGGCACATCGTGACCTCAGGGGCCACGTCGGGGAAGGCGGCTTCGATCCCGGACAGTCTCGCCTCCAACCACCGCAATCGTTGTACGGCCTGCGCATCCGGCTCGGGCCACGAACGTGGTGCACCGGCGAGCGCGGCGCCCGCCCGGAACACCGCGCCGGAACCGCCCGGGGCGGCCAGCCGGGTGGACACGGCACGCTCGCGACGGCCGAACTCTCCGGCGGCTGTTCGAAGTCGTGCTCGAACCAGGTCAGTGAGATCGGCAGCAGGCGCGTGAGGTTCCATCGGTGCCTCCGGTGTAGGAATCGACCACAGCGGAACGCGTTCCGGCAATTAAGAGTGTTGTACTCGGCGACACACATGATCCTTCCGCGCAATGCACCGCGGAAGGACACGCGGCACATACGTGCCATGAGCTGTACGCATCGGAAAGCGTGTGCGACCGCGCCGCGGATTCGGCGGGCGCGCAATCGGTCGCCAGCGCAGGTCGCGATGCTCCAGAAGGCCGGTTCGGTTGCGGCTGATCACGAATCACGCCGAGGCTGATCAGACGAGCTTGCTGCATTTATGCGTCGCACGCTTGGCCGTTATGCGCCGAATCTCCTTCTCTCGGCGGTGCGGGGTCGGTGATGCTGGAGCCACGGCGATGCCCGCAGTGGGTGGGCCGGAATCAATGATCGCGATCGATGAAAGAAGCAACAGCACTGTCCTGCCGTGAATCGACGCAAGGAGATTATGGTGCAAGTCAAGGACATCGGTGTTCTCGGTGTCGGTGGTTTCGTCCCGGACCGCGTGCGCACGAACGAGGAGGTCGCGGCGCAGGCCGGGGTGAACGCGCAGTGGATTGCCGAACGGACCGGTGTGCGCCGGCGCCATGTCGCCGAACCAGGCCAGGCTGCCTCCGATCTCGCGGTGGCGGCTGTGCGCCGCGCGTTGTCCGCCGCGGGTTACGGGCCGGACGACCTCGATCTGCTCGTGCTGGCGACCTCGACCCCGGACGAACTGGGCCCATCGACAGCATGCCGCGTGCAAGCCCAGCTGAAAGCGTCGCGTGCGGTCGCTTTCGACGTCTCCGCCGCCTGCAGCGGCTGGCTGTTCGGCACCAGCGTCGCCGTCAACTGGTTGCGCGCCGAGGGGCCGGGATGTCTTGCCGCGGTAGTCGGAGTGGAAGCGTATTCCCACTTCTTGAACGACACCGATCGAGCCACCGCCTCGCTTTTCGGAGACGGAGCGGGTGCGACGATTCTGGGCTCGGTCGCGCCGGGCGCGGGTTTCAGCCGGATCGAACTCGGCTCGGACGGCCGCCATGCCGGTGACGTGCTGATTCCGGCGGGCGGCAGCCGGCACCCCGCAACTGCCGAAACCCTCCGCAACGGACAGCATCTGATCCATATGGACGGTAAAGCCGTCCGCGACTTCATCCTCGAGATCTTTCCCAAGCTCGCTCACGAAGCGCTGGAGCGGTCGGGGCTCGACGCGAGCCGAATCGATGCCGTCGTCGCTCATCAGCCGAACCCGCTGCTACTGCGGCACGCCTGTTCCCAGGCCGGTCTCGATACCGATCGTCTGGTCATCGTCGGAGACGACGTCGGAAACATCGGCGCCGGATCGGTGCCGTACGCGCTCGCCGCCGCTGAGGCCGACGGACGGCTCCACCCCGGCGATCGCATCCTCATCGTGGGATTCGGCGCCGGTTTGACCTGGGGCAGCACCGTTCTCACGTGGGGAACCGGCGAACCGGAGCGGCAGCCATGAACGGACGAGCCGAAATAGATTCGAGCACAGCGGTATTCCTCATCCCCGGACAGGGCGCGGACCCGAGAGGGGCGCTCGCGCAACTGCATCGCGCCGCTTCCGGCGTTCGGTCCGAGATAGACGGAGTGCTTGCCGAGATCGAGGGAGCATCCGGTGCGGCTGGACGCGGACTTCGCGACTACCTGCTGACCGAGACCGGCGACAGCACGCCCGGTCCTGGTCTGCCGCAAATCGCCAACTATGCGATATCGGTGGTGTTGAACAATGTTCTCGGCACCGTGGGCGTACGGCCGCGCGCAGTCGTCGGCCAGAGCTTCGGCGAGATCGCGGCGCTGGTATGCGCGGGTGTCCTCGACACCGCCGACGGGGCCCGCGCCGTCTGCGCGCTCAATGCCGCTTTCCGCGGCTTCGAGGGTCGGGGGGCGATGGTGCTGGTCAACGCGTCCGTGCGCGACACGCGCGCGTTACTGGACGAGGTGGGGCACCCGAAACTCGTTGTGGCCTGTGTCAATACGCCGCAACAGACGATCGTCAGCGGTCCGACGGATGCGATCGCGGCACTACTGTCCGCGCCTACGGAGCGGAAACTTCTCGAGCTCCCGGTTCCGTACGCCTCACACCACCCCGATCTCGTTGTCGTCGCCGAACGCTTTCTCGAGGGCATTCGCCGGATACGGCAGCATCCGTTGCGGGTACCGGTGCATTCCCCGGTGCGGCGGCGTGCCTACACCGATGCGGACGACTTGCACGTGGCACTGGCCGACTGCGTGATCAAGCCGGTACATCTGCCCGAGACCCTCCGAGACGTCGGCGCGCATACCCCGACGACGTTCATCGATCTCGGCGCGGGAGACACCCTGGCGCGCTGCGCCGCGGTCACCATCCCGGGAACGCGCACAATCGCCCCTCTCGCCGGAGACATCTCCTGGCTGACGGGTGCGGAAATACAACAAGCCGTCGACGCGGGTTCGAGGCAACGATCATGACAACTTACGAACGCGAGTCGGATTCCCCGAGCCGTCATTCCGATCCGAAAAGCTTTCTGCGGGGACGGAATCCCGCCGCGTCGTCGCCGACCTGGCTGCGCGACGCCGTTCCCGACTCCGCGTTCTACTGGCCGGACGGGACGACTTTGTACGACCGCCTGGAACTCTGCTACTCGAGAGCGCGCCGCGCCGGACAGATCGCGCCGCGCGCGGAACATCTTCTGGCCGAACCGCGGATGTTGTCGGCATTGCTGAGCCGGCTGGCGGTCGCCGACCCCGTCGTATTCCATGTCTGCCTGGTGCACTACACCTTGGTCCTCGCGCCGATCGTGGAAAACGATCCGGACAACACCCAGACCGCCTTGCGCGAGATCCGTGCCGCGCTCGAATCGATGGATACGTTCGGCGCTGCCCTGATGAGCGAGTGTTCGCATCGCAGCAGCAGTCATCTGCACCTGCGTACCCGTGCGACGTTCGACCGGGCGACCGGGGACTTCGTCCTGGACACCCCGGATCGCGACGCCCGGAAGTTCCCCAACAACACCGCGAGCCCGGGGATATCTAAAACCGGTGCCGTGTATGCGCAATTGGTCGTCGACGGCATCGAACGGGGAATGTTCGCCTTCATCGTTCCCCTGCGTGACGCCACCGGTGCCGTGTTGCCCGGAGTCGACATCGAGCCGGCACCCGACACTGTCGCACTCGCGTCCGACTACGCCTACGTTCGCTTCCACGAGCTGCGCCTTCCTCGACACGCGTGGCTGTCGGCCGGCGCAAGTCTCGAGGACGACGGGACCTTTCACGATCCGCTCCCCGACACGGACGCTCGGCGGGCCGGCACCATGAGCGCGGGTGCGCCACATGTCTGGCGCAGCATCATCGCGGCGGCCGCGAGCATCGCCCAGGGCGCGGCCCGAATCCTGTACTCGCACACGGCCGATCGGCTGTCCATGGGACGCCTCGCGCCCGAACAGCCACTACTTCGGTACCGAACCGTTCGAGAGGCAGTTCTCGGCAATCTGGCCGCCGCCTACGTTCTGGCGATCGTCAGCGAGCACGCTCATGGCGAACGTCCGACCGCGACCACGGCCGGCGCCTCGACCTGGGCGCCGTGGTCGGCGGTCGACCGCGAACTGCCCTTGCTGAAAGCCGCGGCGACCCGGCTGTGTGCCGAGGTCGTCACGAGCTGCCGCGCCCACTGCGGTGCGAACGGATTCGCCGGGCACAACCGCCTCAACGCCTTTCATGGATGGGCGCATGTCTACGGCACCGCGGGCGGCGACAACGACCTCATCCTCATGGATACCGCGCACGCCCTGTGCGACGCCGCCGACGACCTGCCGATCGCCGATCGAAACGGCGCGGTGCGCGCAGACCTGACCGCTCCCCGGAACTGGCTGTCGATGGCTCAGGCCGTCGAGCGCGCATACCGCCGGAAGCTCTCGGTGGAGGTGGAAGCCGCCCGCGCCGGCGGGAGTGACCACTTCACCGCGTGGAACGACAACCTGCCACTCGCGCAAGCGGCCGCCGCAGCCTATTCCGATCGAATCGTCCTGCAGGCCTCGGCCGCCGCTCACGATGCCGCCCCCGAACCCGTCGGCGGTCTCCTGCGTCTGCATGCCCTGTCCTGGATCGAGAAACACGCGGGCATTCTCGGCGAACTCGATCTCGTGCCCAGGCCCCTGGCCGACCACATCTGGGATCAGCGACGGGCGCTCTGCGACAGTCTCATGCCGCACGCCGCCGACCTCGCGGCGGCATTCGACCTTCCCGACCTGGCTCGCTGACACCGCGGCGGCTCGAGTAACCGTGTTCCCCATGTCGCAATCCGGAGGAGACAAACATGTCGTTGACCGAACTGTTCGGGCTGGAAGGCAAAACCGCACTGGTGACCGGATCCTCGCGGGGGATCGGCCGCGCCGTCGCCGTCGGCCTCGCCGCGGCCGGAGCCGACGTCGCCGTGGTGGCGCGCAATCTCGATCCCTTGAAGCAAGTGGCCGCCGACATCGAGTCGCTCGGCCGACGGGCGCTCGTCTTCGATTGCGACACTACGGAACTCGATTCCACGAAGCCTATGATTTCCGACCTCGTCGCCGAATGGGGCGCTCCCGACATCGTGGTCAACAACGTCGGCGGATTCACCCATATCGGCCCCTTCCTAGAATTGTCGGCCGAGGACTGGGACCGGGTGGTGCGCAGCAACCTCGACTCGACGGTGCATGTCTGTGCCGTCGCGGGGCCGCACATGCTCCGGCACGGCGGGTCCGTCATCAACATCGCGTCCATCGCGGGTACCGCGGGCGTCGCGGCCCTGTCTCCGTATGCCGCGGCCAAGGCGGCCGTGATCTCGCTGACCCGGACGCTGGCAGCCGAATGGGCCCATGCGGGCGTGCGGGTCAACGCCATCGCGCCGGGCTGGGTCAGCACCGACCTGACACAGAAGTTCGCCGGGGACACCGCGGCCTCCGCCGAGCTGATGCGGGCGGTGCCGATGGGCCGATGGGGCAGCCCGGACGATGTCGTCGGCACCGTCGTCTATCTGGCGGGCAACGCGAGCCGTCTGGTCACCGGCAGCTGTATCACCGTGGACGGCGGAACAACCTGCAGTACCGGTGGTCCGGCGATGATCGACCTTCTCGCAATGGGCCGCATACCCGTATGAGTGCGGACCGGTGATCGGTGCGGTCCACCGTATCTGCTGAACAGCGCCACTCCGGAAGGGAGTCTGAGATGGTGCCGAAACCGCAAACACGTTCGCGCACACCGGGATCGTCGCTCGACGCACGCGGAATTACCTATCCGGAAGCGGTGCCGCTGCCGCACGTCGAGATACTCGAAATTCCCGCACCCACTAGGGAATTGGGGGAGTGTGCGGCAACGGAGCCGTGCGGATGCGGTGCACTGGGAATGGGTGATCCGCTCGAAGTCCGGATCGCCCGGAGCGGTCCGAACCGTGGCTGGGGCGCGGCGATACCGGCATGGGATCTCCACGGTCTGGCCTGGTTCCGCTGGATCATCGGCCACCAGATCGCCTTCGTCGCTTGGCGATTGCTCGCCGAATCGCTGCGGCGGCACCTCGACGGAGCGACGTGCCACCGCGGTGGCGGCGACTGTGCCGCACTGGCGGACCTGGGAACGCTGATGTTCCTGTACACCGGCAGCTGCCCACCGCCGGTGTACCACAGGGCCCTGCGGTCGGCCATGTCCCGACAGCACCCGGCATTCAGCGGCGAATGGGCGGTCGACTACCGTCCGCTTCCCGGTCTGGTGCGGCGTGTGAGCACGGGCGATTCACGGTGTGCCGGCGCATTCACCACGCGCTGGCGGTTGCAGCAGCGAGTGCACATGGCGGTTGCGGACCGGCTCGTGCCCGACGGACCGTCATTGCTGCGCCGCGCCGGCCGCTCGCCACGACAGGGCCCCACCGACGCAGAGGCGGCGCTCTACGACGACTTCTTCGGCACCAGACGCCGAGGGGTCTGCCGCCGAGTCCTGTACGGCCAGCTGTACCACCGGATCAGAGCGGTTCTTCACGACCTCGAGCGACACGGCCTCTACCCGCACACCGTGCCGGTATCGGCGACCGCCCCGAGTCGCTCCGGCCAGGAGATCGCGGCTCTCGAATTCCGGGCCGCCGATCTGCTCACCGAACGATCCGATGCCCTACGCCTGGCATCGTCCGGCATGCTGTCGACCCTGGGGTTGTGATGACCGCGGGCGCGTCGAAAACGGTTGCGCTGACCGATGCTCTGCACGAGTACATGCTGACCTACGGGTGTCCTCCCGACGAGGTGGCATCCGACCTCATCGCCGACACCCTCCGGCTGGGCGAGGTCGCGGAAATGCAGATCCCACCGCAGCAAGGGGCGCTGCTCACCATGCTGGCACGCGTGCTGAAGGCTCGGATGATCGTCGAGGTCGGCACCTTTACGGGGTATTCCACGCTGTGCTTGGCGCGCGGTCTGCGTGCCGGCGGGCAGGTGATCACTCTGGATATTCGCGAGGACTGGACTTCGCTGGCCCGCGAAGCCTGGGCGCGAGCCGGTGTCGCCGACCGAATCGACGTGCGTCTGGGCCGCGCGATAGACACTCTCGCCTTGCTGCCGCGGCAACCGGTCATCGATCTGGCGTTCGTCGACGCCGACAAGGTCGGCTACATCGACTACTGGGAGCAGCTGGTCCCCAGACTCCGGCCCGGCGGAATGCTGGTCGTGGACAACGTCTTCTACGGCGGTGCGGTCGTGAACACTGCCGCAGAAGGCAATGCCGCCGCGATTCGCGCCTTCAACGAACACGCCGCCGCCGACCCCCGCACCGACGTCGTCATGCTCCCGCTCGCCGACGGTGTCACCCTCGCCCGCAAACGCGACGGTCAGGAGTTTCAATGATCGTGTCAAGCCGCAGTTCTGATCGGGGCTGGTGCCTCGGTGGTGAACGTGCGGTTGTCGCGTACGAGCGCCCAGATGACGTCGATCAAACGGCGGGCCAGTGCGATGAGGGCTTGGGTGTGGATCTTCCCTTCGGAGCGTTTGCGCTGGTAATAGGCCCTCGAAGGGGTGTCCGCGCGGCGGATGCTCGACAGCGCGGCCATGTAGAAGACTTTGCGGAGACCGCGGTGGTATCGCTTGGGGCGGTGCAGATTCCCGTGCACCTTTCCGGAGTCTCGCGGGACCGGCGCCAGCCCGGCGTAGGCGGCCAGACGGCCCGGGGTGCCGAATACCGCGCGCAGGTCGCCGCCGGCACCGGCCAGAAGCTGCGCGCCCAGGATCGGCCCGAACCCGTCCACGCTGGTGATCGGGCCGGCATGCGGATGCTCGCCGAACCGTTCACCGAGTTGCTTGTCGAGATCTTTGATCTCGCGATCGAGATCGAGCAACTGACCGGCCAGCCGGGCGATCAGCGGCGCGGTGACTGCCTCGCCGGGCAGTGTGATCGACTGTTCTCCCGCCGCGGCCAGAGCCTTCCCGGTCATGTCCGGCACGCCCTTCGCCCAGGCCCCGTGCTCACGCAGGTAGGTACTCACGCCTGCGTCGCCGGCCCGGCGCAGGCCGGCGGGAGTCTGAAACCCGGTCAGCAGAATCAACGCCGAGCGGGTGGAGTAGTCGAAGGCACGCTCGAGCGCGGGGAAGATCGACGCCAGCATCTCCCGCAGCTGGTTGATACCCCGCACCCAGTCGGTCATCAGGTCCTCCCGCCGCGCAGTGAGCACCTGCAGGTCACCGACAATCTGATCGGTCGCCTTCACCGGTGTCAGATCCGCGCGCATGCGGGCAGTCTCGGCGATCGTCCGGGCGTCTTTGGCGTCGGTTTTCCCCTCGCCGGCGAACGCTCCGGACATCCGGTTGACCAGCTTGCCGGGCACATAGATCACCGGGGCACCGGTGGCATGCAGCAGCGCCAGCAGCAATCCCGCTGCGCCGGAAGTCATATCGACCGCCCAGATCACCTCACCGGCCTTCGCCCTGACCTGGTCTATCACGGCCTCGATCGCGGACTGACCGTTGGCCACCTTGCGGGAGAAAACGACCTGCCCGCTCTGGTCCACCACACACACGTGATGCGCAGCCTTGCCGACATCTATTCCGGCCCACACCGTGTCACGGACCTTCACAGGGTCCGACCTCCCACTCGCACGACTCGACCCCGCGGACGACCCCGCCAGCAGCTCCATAAACAGCGACGTCGCGCACAGATTTCAATCAGCGGCCGAGGCGTCCAGAACGACGGGGCGGCCACTCCTCGCAAACCACCCAACGGCAAGAACCGATCAGCCACACCCCGCCGCCCTGGGCATCCAGAGCACCTTGCCCTGGACACCTACAACCTTATGGAG
>NZ_JARWOP010000067.1 GCF_029868745.1 Nocardia wallacei
CGCCGGAGAGATCGTGGTCCGATCGTTTGTCTTCTGTTTCTCGCCATGATCTGCCTGCGTCGATCGTGGTGTTTTTGGTGGCCCTGCCGTTGTCGCTGGGTATCGCTATCGCGTCGGATGCGCCGATCGCGGCGGGGTTGATCGCGGCCGCGGTGGGTGGGATCGTGGTCGGGTTCGTGGGTGGGTCGCCGTTGCAGGTGTCCGGTCCGGCCGCGGGGTTGACGGTGGTGGTCGCGGAGACCATTCATCAGTTCGGGTGGAAGACAACGTGTTTCATCACGGTGGCGGCGGGGTTGCTGCAGGTGGTGTTCGGGTTGTCGCGGATCGCGCGGGCGGCGTTGGCGATCGCGCCGGTGGTGGTGCACGCGATGCTGGCCGGGATCGGGGTGACGATCGCGTTGCAGCAGGTGCATGTGCTGCTGGGTGGGGCGTCACGGAGTTCGGCGTGGGAGAACCTGACCGAGTTGCCGTCGCAGTTGCTGCATTTGCATGGCGCGGATGTGGTGGTCGGGTTGATCGTGATCGGGATCATCGTGGCGTGGCGGTGGGTGCCGGCGCGGGTGCGGATCGTTCCCGGCCCGTTGGTGGCGGTGTTGATCGGTACGGTGTTGTCGCTGGTGTTGCCGGGGGAGCCGGTGCGGATCGTGATCGACGGGTCGTTGTTCGACGCGATCGGGCTACCCGGGCTGCCGTCGGGGGAGTGGGGTGCGATCGTGCTGGCGGTGCTGACGATCGCGTTGATCGCCAGCGTCGAAAGTTTGTTGTCGGCGGTGGCGGTGGACAAGCTGCATACCGGTGAACGCACCAACTTCGATCGGGAGTTGATGGCGCAGGGCGCGGCGAACGTGACCTCGGGCCTGTTGGGTGGGTTGCCGGTGACCGGGGTGATCGTGCGTAGTTCCACCAACGTCGCGGCGGGGGCGCGGTCGCGGGCGTCGGCGTGGTTGCACGGGGTGTGGATTCTGGTGTTCTCCATCGCGCTGGTCGGGGTGGTGCAGCAGATCCCGAAGTCGGCGTTGGCGGGGTTGTTGATCGTGGTCGGGATCCAGTTGGTGAAGCTGGCCCATATCCGGCTCGCGCGGCGTACCGGGGATCTGGCGGTGTATGCGGTCACCATGGCCGCGGTGGTGTTGTTGAACCTGCTCGAGGGGGTGTTGATCGGGCTGGCGCTGGCGTTCGTGCTGTTGCTGTGGCGGGTGGTGAAGGTGTCGGTGCACGCCGCGCCGGTCACCGGGACCGACCGGTGGATCGTCAGTGTCGACGGCACCTGCACCTTCCTCGCGCTGCCGAAACTGACCAAGGAACTCGCCAAGGTCCCCACCGGCACCGACGTGCTGGTCGAACTCACCGTCGACTTCCTCGACCACGCCTCCTACGAAGCCATCCACGACTGGGCCCGCCAACACGAAAACACCGGCGGCA
>NZ_JARWOP010000068.1 GCF_029868745.1 Nocardia wallacei
CCTCGATCGTGGTCATATCCGGTCCTCTCGTGTCTCGACCCCATCGTCGAGCCACCAACTGAGTCCGCCGTCTACCCCCCCGGTGGGGGTGGTGTGGGCCCCCCCGGGGCCCCCCCCCCCCCCCCGCCCCCCGGGGGGGGCCCCCCCCCCCCGGGGGGCGCCCCCCCCCCCCTCGTCCGACAACAACCTCAGGCCAGCTGAGCCGACACGATCGTGATCGGCTCCACCGGAACATCCTGATGACCCGCCCGCGAACCGGTCCGCACATCGTTGATGGAGTCCACCACGTCCGTACCGTCCACGACCTTGCCGAACACCGCGTAACCCCAGCCGTCCTGACCCGGATAGTTGAGGAAGTCGTTGTTCGAGGTGTTGACGAAGAACTGCGCACTCGCCGAATGCGGATCGGAAGTGCGGGCCATCGCCACCGTGTACTTGTCGTTGCGCAACCCGTTGCTCGCCTCGTTCTCCACCCGGTTGGGCGCCGGCTTCTGCTGCATGTCCGCGGTCATACCGCCGCCCTGCACCATGAAGCCGGAAATGACCCGGTGGAAAATCGTCCCGTCGTAGTGACCGGCCTTCACGTAATCCACGAAGTTGGCGACCGTCTTCGGCGCCCTCGTCTCGTCGAGTTCGAGCGTGATGTCCCCGGCTGAGGTATTCAGCAGCACTTTGGTCATCCGGCCATCGTATGGGAGCCGTCCTCGCCCCGAGCGCCCACCCACGATCCTGTTCCCCGACAGCCGGTTCGGCCCGGCGACCAACCAGACCCACTTCCTCGTCTGGGCAGGTGGTGATGTGCGCATTGGTGAGCTTTCCGAGGTCGTGACTGTATGAGTGGGTATAAGACGGGTATACATGCATAAATTCGCATGTCTACATCTAGGTATGATTTAACGCCTTGCCGCTGTTCAGGCGCCTGGCGCGACCTCGTACAGCTCCAACGGCAGTTCGTCCGGATCGAAGAAGAAGGCGAACCGCTTCCCCGTGTGCTCGTCGACCCGCACGTCCTCGGTCGCCACTCCCCTACCCCGCAACTCCGCCAGCGCCGCCGCCACATCGGGCACCGCGAAGGCCAGGTGCCGCAGCCCGCGCGCCTCCGGCCGCGACGGCCGCGCCGGCGGGTCGGGGAACGAGAACAACTCCAGCTGCCCACCGTCCGGCAACGCGAGATCCAGTTTGTACGAACGACGTTCGGCCCGATAGTTCTCCGCCAGCACCCGCAGGCCCAGGACTTCGGTGTAGAACGACTTCGATCGCTCGTAGTCGGAGGCGATGATCGCCACATGGTGGATCCGCAGCAGGTCCATGCGCCGACGCTAACCCACGCTCGGACGCACGATGCTCCCCTCCCCCTCGTCGATGCTGCTTTGAACGTGAGCATGTTGTAGGGCGACATGACTGTGAGCGCCTTTAATGCATAGATGCGCATATGCCCATTTAGGTATTTTTAAAGAGTCGATAACTGCCGATCCTGCGATCACTCCGGCCGGTCAGATTCGCAGCGCCGACTCGGCGGCCTCCAAGGTCATCCCCCGGTACGAGCCGCCGAACAGCACCACATGCACGAGCAGCGGATACAGCTGATGCAGCGGAATGCGTTGCCGCCAACCCGGTTTCAGCGGACTCGCCTCCTGGTAGGCGGAGCGGATCCGGTCCAGGTGCGGAGCGCCGAACAGGGCCAGCATGGCGAGATCGGTCTCCCGGTGACCGCCGTGTGCCGACGGATCGATCAGCCGCACACCGTCGGCGGTCCACAGGAGATTTCCGGACCAGAGGTCGCCGTGAATGCGACTGGGCGGCTCCGGATCACCGGCCAGGCGGTCGATGTCGGTGATGACGCGCTCGAGCAGGCGCAGGCCCTGATCGCCCAGCACGGGTGCGGCGGCCGGGAGCAGCGGCGCCAGCCTGCGTTCGGCGTACCACCGCCCCCACTCCCCCGTCTTCGGTGAATTGTCTTGCCGCACAGTGGCGATGAAGCCCGGCCACGGTGCGCCGAAGGTTTCGGGGCGGGAGTCGTGCAGCGCGGCGAGGGCGCGGCCGAACTCCTCGGCCGCGGCCGGGTCGGGTGTGGTCTCGTCCAGCCAGGGCAGCACGAGGGTCCGCCCGTCCTCCCCCAGCACCGGCGGCACCAGGCCGTCGCGGGCGCCCTCCCCCAGCCAGCGCAGGCTGTCCGCCTCGGCGCGTAGTGCTTGTCCGGCAGTGGAATCCGGTGCGCCGGTCACCGCTTTCACGAAGACGGTCCGGCCGTCGGCGAGGCGGGCTCGGTGCAGTGTCCACGCGTGCCGGTGGCCGAGGTCCGCGATGTCGGCCACCTCGGCACCCAGCAGGTCGTGTACGCGGGCCGCGGCTTCGCTCATGGGCTCGATTGTGCACGCGCCCGGGCGCTAGCCGACCGGCGAGTTGTCGCGCAGGTATTGGGCCGTGGCGGGGTCGGCGGGAAAGAAGGATTCGATGGCCAGTTCGGCGACCGTCACATTCATGGGCGTGCCGAAGACGGTCATGGCGCTGAGGAAGGCCAGGTCGGCGCCGTTGTGGCGGAGGCGGAGCGGGACTACGGCCTGTTCGGGTTCGGGCAGGCCGGGCGGATGCTCGCCGCCCGGGTATGCGCGCAGTTCGGTGGAGAGGGCGGTGAGGTGCGCGGAGCCGGTGATCTCGATCTGGCGCTGGAGGCGTTCGAACAGGTGTCCGCGCCATTCGGCGAGGTTGATGATGCGCGTGGCGAGGCCGTCGGGGTGCAGGCTGAGGCGCAGTGCGTTGACCGGTGGGGTGAGCAGTTCGGGCGCGACGTCGGCGAGGAAGAGGCCGGCGCTGGCGTTGGCGTCGACCATGTTCCAGTGCATGTCGACCGCGAGTGCAGGGTGTGGTTCGTGGCCGACGAGGATCTGGCGCATGGCGGTGCGGACCGGCTTCATCTGCGGGGTGTCCAATCCGGGTTCGGCGTATACGGGTGCGAAGCCGGCGGCGAGCAGGACGCGGTTGCGTTCGCGCAGTGGGATTTCCAGTTCCTCCGACAGGTGCAGGATCATCTGGCGGCTCGGGGTGGCGCGGCCGGTTTCGATGAAGCTGAGGTGCCGGGCGGAGGTTTCGGCGCGGCCGGCCAGTTCCAGCTGGCTGAGGCGGCGGGTGACTCGCCAATGCCGGAGCAGGTCGCCTGCGGTCTGGGTTTGCACGTGCTCGATCGTACGGAGACGGGTGCGTGCTGCCGATTACCTGTGAGGTAAGCCGGGTGCGGTTATCGCGAGCGGTGGGCGGCGAAGTGCGCGAGGGTGGTCGGCGGGTGGCCGCCGTATTTCTCGATTTCGGGTGTGACCTGATAGAGGCCGGTGCCTTCGCCGAGGAGGCGGAAGATCTCCCACAGTTTCGACAGGTGTTCGGCGGCGTGGGCGGAGCCGTAGAACTCCAGTGCCCAGTGGCGCCAGCGGTCCGGGGGTGTGTCGGTGTAGGTGCGGCCGAGCAGGCGGGCGGCTTCGCCGATGGGTTGGACGTCGCCGGTGAGGAGGAGTACGGGCTCGGCGGGGCGGTAGGGGTCGGCGAGGAGTCCGGCGGCGACGCGGGCGACGTCGGCGGCGGCGATGAGTGGCAGGACGGTGGTGGGTGGGCCCATCGGCATGGTGAGGCGGGTGCCGTCGCCGGTGTCGGCGAGGAGGGCGAGGTTTTCGTGGAAGACGGCGGCGCGCAGGTGAATCGCGCCGATGCCGGCCCAGTCGAGGACTTGTTCGGCGACCCAGTGCTGGCGCATGCGGGGTGTGAGGGCTTGTGGGCCGGCGGCGAGCTGGGAGACGGCGACGACGCGCCGGACTCCGGCGTCGCGGGCGGCGACGGCGAATGCGCCTGCGGCGTCGACCAGTCCGTCGATGACGGGGTAGGTGAAGTAGGCGTGGTGGAGGCCGTCGAGGGCGGCGCGGGTGATGGCGATGTCGCGCAGGTCGCCGACCACGACCTCGGCGCCGAGGGCACGCAGGGGGGCGGCGCGTTCGTCGTCGGTGTGGACGAGGGCGCGTACCGGGATGCCGCGGCCGAGCAGGAGGGCGGTGAGGTGGCGGCCGGTCGAGCCCTGCGGGCCTCCGGCGGCGCCTGTGACGAGTACCGGCTCCATTCGATCACAGTACCGGTCGGTGGCTGCGGCGCACGGTGTTTCGGCGGGTAGTCGGCGCCGGTAGGGGGTGGTTGCGGAGTGCGGGACAGGGGCGGTGGGTTCTGGCATGGTTGACGGGTATGAAGACGATCCTGATTACGGGGGCGACATCAGGCATCGGGTTGGCGGCCGCGCGGCAGCTCGCCGCAGGGGGCGATCGGCTGGTGCTGGTGGGGCGCAATGCGGACAAGCTCGCGGCGACGGCGGAACAGGTGCGTGCGGCCGGGGCCGGTGCGGTGGAGACGCTGGAATGTGATGTGTCGTCGCAGGATTCGGTGCGGCGGCTGGCGGCCGCCGTGCTGGAGACGTGTCCGCGGCTGGATGTGCTGGCCAATAATGCGGGTGGTTTCTTCTTCCGGCGGACGGAGACCACGGCGGGGGTGGAGTCGACGTTCGCGACCAATCATCTCGGTGGTTTTCTGCTGACGGAGTTGTTGTCGGAGCGGTTGGTGCGCAGTGCGCCGTCGCGGGTGGTGTTCACGTCGTCGGTGATGCATTACGGGGTGTCGTTGGATTTGGACGATTTGGGTTGTGCGCGTGGGTATTCGGGGCAGCGGGCGTACAGCCGCTCGAAGCTGGCGAATGTGTTGTATGTGCGGGAGTTGTCGCGGCGGTGGGCGGGGACGGGGGTGACGGTGAACGCGTTTCATCCGGGGGCGGTGTCGACGGGGATCTGGGATGCCGCGCCGTGGTTCGCCAAGCCGGTGATGGAGGTGTTCAAGCGGGTGTTCATGGTGTCCGCGGAGGAGGGTGGGCGGCGGTTGGCGTATCTGGCCTCGGCGCCGGATCTGGCGGCGGTCACCGGGTGTTATTTCCAGAAGGATCGGGTGAAGGCGCCGTCGCGGGTGGCGCAGGACGATGCGCTCGGGGATCGTTTGACGGCGGTGTGCGCGGGGTTGGTGGGGTTGCCGGAGCCGTCGTCGCCGCGGTGAGGTGCGGGGGCCGTACGGGGTGGATGGTCGGCTGGTCGGCGCGCGGCGGCGGGCGCGGTTAAGGTGGGTGCCGTGTCGTTGGTACAACCCGTCCTCGATCGGCTGCCGGAAGCCTATCGCGCTGCCCTCGTCCGGCATCAAGAGTTGATGAAGTTCGCGGTGGTCGGCGCGGTCACGTGGTTCGTCGATACCGGTGTGGTGTACACGCTGAAATTGACTGTGCTGCAGGACAAGCCGTTGACGGCGCGGGCGTTCGGCGTGCTGATCGCCACGATCGTGTCCTACATTCTGAATCGGGAGTGGTCGTTCAGCGCGCGGGGTGGGCGGCAGCGGCATCACGAGGCGGCGTTGTTCTTCGCGGTGAGCGCGTTGGGTATCGCGGTGACGTTGGTTCCGCAGGCGATTTCGCTGTATCTGTTCGATATCCGGGTGCCGCATGTGAGTGCGGCGGCGCAGGCGGTGGCCAATTTCGTGACCGGGCAGATTCTGGGTGTGCTGTTGGCGATGGCGTTCCGGTTCTGGGCGCTGCGGCGGTATGTGTTCCCGGAGGATCTGCGGGCGGCGGCGGAGTTGGAGTTGCTCTGATCGGTAGCCGTCATGCGATGGTGTGCCGGTGTATCCGCGTTGTTCGCGCGGCGGTCGTACGATGTCGTGCCGCAGGGTTCCGCGGGAGGTGAAGGTGACGTCGGATATCGCAGTGGCGCGGCCGGTCGGTCGTTTCGTCGCGTTGGGTGACAGTCAGACCGAGGGTATCGGTGATCCGGACGGCCGGGGTGGGCATCGGGGCTGGGCGGATCGTCTGGCGGATCGGCTGGCGGGGTCGTGCCCGGAGTTGGTGTACGCGAATCTGGCGGTGCGGGGTCGCCGGGCGGCGCAGATCCGGGCGGAGCAGTTGGCGCCGGCGGTGGCGCTGGCGCCGGATCTGGCGGCGGTGGTGGCCGGGATGAATGATCTGATTCGGCCGCGTTTCGATCAGGATGCGGTGCTGGCGGATATCGATGCGATGTTCGCGGCGCTCACGGGTGTGGGTGCGCGGGTGGTGACGTTCACGTTTCCGGATATCGGTGGGGTGGCGCCGATCGTGCGGCCGTTGTCGGCGCGGGTGCGGGCGATGAATGCGCGGATGCGGGAGTTGGCGCGGCGGCCGGGGGTGCTGCTGGTGGATTTCGAGCCGGTGGCCGCGACGACGGATCGGCGGGTGTGGGCGGAGGATCGGTTGCATCTCAATCCGCTGGGTCACGATCTGGTGGCGCGTGCGGTGGCGGACACGCTGGGGTTGCCGGGGGCCGATGGTGGGTGGCGGCGGCCGTTGCCGCCGGTGCGGCGGGAGTTGTCGGCGTCGGTGGCGGCGGAGTTGCGGTGGGTGGCGTTTCATATGGCGCCGTGGATCGGGCGGCGGTTGCGTGGGGTGTCGTCGGGGACGGATCTGACGGCGAAACGGCCGCTGTTGCTGCCGGTTTCGGAGTGACTCGGGCCGGGGTGGCGGCGGTGTGGGCCGGTCCGGGACTTTAGGATGAGCGGGTGCGGTCGATGACGGATCCTGCGGCGCGGTTGCGCGGTGCGTCCGTCGGTGCCGCGGCGGGGGCGGTGAGTGTCGCGGCGCATGCCTTGGGCGGGGGTTCGGTGGCGTTGGGTTCGGCCGCGGTGTCGTTGCTCGTGGCGGCGTGTGCGCTGACGGGGGTGCTGGTGGCGTCGGTGGGCACCGGGTTGGCGCGGTTGATGGTGTTGCTGGCGGCGGGGCAGGCGGTCGGGCATGCGGCGTTGTCGGTGGCGCCGGGGCATTGTCATCCGCCGGTGTTCACTGCGGCGATGGTGGTCGCTCATCTGGTGGCGATTCCGGTGGGGGCGTTGCTGGTTCGTGGGGCCGAGGTGGCGCTGGGTCGGGTGCTGTCGAGCGTGCGGCGGATGGTGGTGGCGCTGGGGGTGGTTCCGGCCGTTCCGGCGGCGGTGTGGCGGGTGGTCGAGGGTGCCGGCGTTGTCTCGCTGTGGCGGCTGCTGCTGAGTTCGGGGATCGGGCGGCGGGGGCCGCCACGGGGTGTGGGCATTTCGCTTTTCTCTCACCGTTTCGCGGCGTAGCTGCCTGACGCACTGTGCGGTGCGTGTGGTCTGGCATTCGTGCGCGGTCCGATGCTGTGCGGGCGCAGGCGGTCTGGTGCTCTGCGGGTGCATTCGATGCGTGTCGGCATGTTGTGCGTGTCGGCAGGGCATGCGGTTGTGGCGTCGGGGCGTGTCCGTTGCGGGCGGTGATCTTCCCTCATATCTCGACTAGGAGATTTCCCATGTCTGCTCTTACGTTTTCGCGCGTGGCCGGTGTCGTGGTCGCGCTCACGGTTCCTGTGTTGCTGGGCGGGTGTTCGTCGGGTGGCGGCGCGGCGCCGGTGTCGCAGGCGGCGGCGGTGGCGGTTGCCGATCAGTGGGTGAAGGCGGCCGATCAGGGGATGTCGGCGGCGTTCGCCGAGATCGCCAATTCGTCGGACGTCGAGGCGCGCATCGTCGACGCGACCAGTCCGGCGTCGGCGCGGATGGAGATTCACGAGACGGTGGGTCTGGACGGCCAGAAGATGATGCGGCCCAAGGCCGGTGGTCTGGTGGTGCCCGCGCACGGGCGGGTGGCGCTGGCGCCGGGTGCGGATCATCTGATGTTCATGGATTTGACGGCGCCGTTGCGGACGGGTGCGGAGGTGCCGGTGACGGTGAAGTTCGCGGATGGGTCCAGCACGACGTTCACCGCTCGGGTGCGTGATTTCCCGGGCAACAAGGAGAACTACGTGCCCGCGGGCGACGCGACCCCTGCCGTGCACGGTGGCTGAGCCGAGATTGTCGCGGCGGCGTCTGCTGGGTGGGGGCGCCGCCGCGGCGGGGGCCGCGGGTGTCGCCGGGGTCGGCTGGGGTGTGGCGCGGTCGGGACGGGATGTGTCCGATGCGGATTCGGGTGTTGCGGTCGAGCCGTTCTACGGTCGGCATCAGGGCGGGGTCGCGACCGTGCCGCAGCGGCACGCGGCGTTCGTCGGGTTCGATCTGAAGCCGGGTACCGGGCGTGCCGATCTTGCCGGGTTGCTGCGGATCTGGACCGGTGATGCCGGGCGGTTGACCGCGGGGCGGCCCGCGCTCGCCGATACCGAGCCGGAGTTGGCGGCGCGGCCGGCGCGGCTGACGGTGACGATCGGGTTCGGTCCGGGTTTGTTCGTGGTCGCGGGGCTGGCGTCTGCGCGGCCGCCGTGGTTGCGGCCGCTGCCGGGTTTCGCGATCGATCGCCTGGATCCGGCGTGGTGTGGGGGTGATCTGTTGGTGCAGGTCTGCGCGGACGAGGTGACGACGGTGTCGCATGCGGTGCGGGTGTTGTGTAGGAGCGTGGCCTCGCTGGTGTCGGTGCGGTGGGTGCAGCGTGGGTTCCGCGATGCGCCGCGCGGGCAGACGATGCGCAATTTGATGGGTCAGGTGGACGGGACGGTGAATCTGGCGCCGGGCAGCGCGGAGTTCGATCGGCTGGTGTGGGACGACGGCGGGACGCGGTCGTGGCTGGCCGGTGGTACGTCGCTGGTGTTGCGGCGGATCGCGATGAATCTGGACACGTGGGACGAGCTCGATGCCGACGGGCGGGAGTTGAGTGTGGGGCGCCGGATCGCGACGGGTGCGCCGCTGACGGGCGGCCGGGAGTTCGACGAGCCGGATTTCGCGGCGGTGGACCGGTTCGGTATTCCGGTGATTCCGCCGTCGGCGCATATCGCGCGGGCGCATCACACGAGCGACGGCGAGCGGTTCCTGCGGCGCGGTTACAACTACGACGATCCGCCGGCGCCGGGGGCTGTCTCGAATTCGGGGTTGTTGTTCGCGGCCTATCAGCGTGATGTCGAGGCCCAGTTCTTGCCGGTGCAGCGGCGGCTGGCCGAGTTCGACGCGCTCAATACGTGGACGACGCCGGTGGGGTCCGCGGTGTTCGTGGTGCCGCCGGGTGTGGCGGATGCGAGCGGCTATGTGGGGCAGTCGCTGTTCGAGGGCTGACCGCTCGAACTGGGGTTACTACGCGCGTAGTATGGCGGCATGGGTTTCGAGTGGCCCGATTGGGCGATGGCTCACCTGATCGGGATCGAGACCTCGGAGGTTCGGCAGATTCTCGCGAGCACGCGGCGATGGCCGCGGCAGGCCGCCGACGGCAGCGTCGCGGTCCTCACCCTGTGGGGCCGCACCGACGCCGGTCGCCCGCTCATCGTCGCCGCCCGCCGGCAGGACAGCTGGACGTGGCTGATCATCGGCGCGCGCGAGATGCGTGCCGACGAGTTGAGGGTGTTCGAACAGTGGGAACAGGAGAACCGGTGATGAGCGACAAGGACTTACCATCCACCCCGCAGGAGGTCACGGCGTTCATGGACCGGCTGACCTTCGGTGACGGCCCGGTGCCCGCGCAGCAGGTGCCGCCGCCGCTGCGGCCGGACGAGGACATCATGATCACCAGTTCGATCCGGCTGCCGCTGCGTCTGCACGCCCGTCTCAAGGAACTCGCGGGCGAACGCGGTATCGGACTGTCGACCTTGGTGCGGGAATGGCTGGAGGCGGCCATCGCCGAACTCGACGACGATCAGCTCATCTCCCGCGCCGAGGCCCGCATGGCGCTGGCCCGGTTACACGCGGCGCGGCGAGCGGGCTGAGCCGTCCGCGTGCCGCTGCGGCCCTCGCGGGCGGTCGATCAGCGGACCGCCGCGGGGTGTCGACGGCTAGGAGACGAGGAGTGGCGCAGTGAGTGTCGATCAGGCGAAACAGGCCGTGCGCGAACGTATCTGGTCGTTGCTGGAGCGGGAGCGGGTGATTCCGCCGGAGGCGCCGTACAACATCCCCGAGTTCGAGGGGGCCGAGGTCGCCGCCGATCGGCTGGCCGGGGTGCCCGAGTGGTCGTCGGCGCGGGTGCTGACCACGGTGCCCGACACCGCGCAGTTCCCGGTGCGGCTGCGGGCGCTGGAGGCGGGGAAGCTGATCTATATGGCGTGTCCGCGGCTGGCCGCGCCGAAGCCGTTCTATCTGCTCGATCCCGCGCGGTTGCCGGTGTCTGCCGCCGAGGCGGCGCGTAAGGACACCGCGGCGCTGGTGGCGCGCAATGTGGAGGTCGACGAGATGCTGCCGATCGATCTGATCGTGCTGGGCAGTGTGGCGGTGAATCGGCGGGGTGCGCGGCTGGGCAAGGGGGCGGGTTACTCCGATATCGAGATCGCGTTGCTGCAGGAGGTCGGGTTGATCGATGAGCGCACGATCATCGCGACGACGGTGCACCGGTTGCAGGTGGTGGACGGGGAGTTGCCCGAGGCCGAGCACGATTGCCGGCTCGATCTGATCGTGACGCCGGAGGCGGTGATTCGCTGCGTGGAGCCGTATCGTCCCGCGGGGCTGCAGTGGGACAGGTTGCCGCGGGATAAGATCGCCGCCATTCCGGCGCTGGCCGCGCGCTACGCGCTGCGCTGAGGGTTACGCGGAGCGTGCCGCGGTGCGGAATCGCGCGCGGTATGCCGAGGGGGTGACGCCGAGGTGGCGGAGGAAGGCGCGGCGCAGGGACTCGTCGCTGCCCAGGCCGGAGCGGTGGGCCGCCGCGGTGACCGATTCGCCGGATTCCAGCATGGCCTGGGCCGCCTCGATCCGGGCCGATTCCACGAAAGCCGCTCGTGTGGTGGACAATTCGTCGCGGAACAGGCGTGTGAGGTGCCGGACGCTGACCCCGGCGCGGGCCGCCATGGCGGTCAGGGAGTGGTGGCCCGCCGGGTCGGCGAGCACCGATTCCAGCACCGTGCGCAGTTCGTCGCGGCGCGGTCGCAGGGTGCGTGACGCCACGGAGAACTGTGACTGGCCGCCGGGTCGCTGGAGGAATACCACGAGGTCTCGCGCGACCTCCCGGGCCAGTGCCGTGCCCTCGTCCTCCTCCACCAGGGCCAGGGTCAGGTCGAGGGCGGCGCTGACGCCCGCCGAGGTCGTGACCGCGCCGTCGCGGACGTAGATGGCGTCGGGTTCGACGGTGACCGACGGGTAGGCGCGGGCAAGCTTGCCGGTGTGCCGCCAGTGGGTGGTGGCGCGGCGGCCGTCCAGCACGCCCGCCTGGGCGAGGGCGAACGCGCCGGTGCACACCGACGCCACCCGGCGCGCGGAGCCGGAGAGTCTGGTCACGGTTTCCAGCAGTGCCGCGGGGACGGGCGCGTGTGGCAGTCCCGGCGCGCCGGGGACGAGCACGGTGTGGGGGCTGGTGATCCGGTCGTAGGCGGCGTCGGCCAGCAGGCGGGTGCCCGATGCGGTGGTGACGGGTTCGCCGGTGGGTGAGCAGAGCACGGTCTCGTAGCGGCCGCCGAGGGTGGCGGCGGTGCCGAATACCTCCAGGACCGCGGTCACGTCCAGGAGCCGGACCCCGTCGAAGGCCAGGACCGCGATCTGTCTGTGCGCCATGCGCCGACGGTAGCAACCCGGCGTGTCCAGATGTGTGGGATTCATGTCTCGATGGACATGGCCCGGTCGATGGCGGGCACGCGACGCTGAATGCGGGGATACTCCCGCCCGCCGACCGGAAGGAATCACCGGACATGACCCGCCCGCCCGTGCCGCCGTTCACCGACGAGGCCGCCGCCCGCGAGAAGGTGCAGCTGGCCGAGGACGCCTGGAACACTCGCGATCCGCAGCGCGTCGCGCTGGCCTACACCCCGGATTCGGTGTGGCGCAATCGTGGCGAGTTCGTCACCGGGCGCGCGGAGATCGTCGCCTTCCTCACCCGCAAGTGGGCGCGCGAGCACGACTACGCGCTGCGCAAGGAACTGTGGGGATTCCGCGGCCATCGCATGGCCGTGCGGTTCCAGTACGAATGGCACGACGCGCAGGGGCAGTGGTGGCGCAGCTACGGCAACGAGCTGTGGGAGTTCGATGACGCGGGGCTGATGCGCCGCCGCGAGGCCAGCATCAACGACACGGCGATCACCGCGGCCGATCGCCGCATTCTCGGTCCCCGCCCACCCGGGGAACGTGGTGCGCCGCTGCCGCTGTGGTGAGCGCGTGGCGGGGTCAGCCACAGACCAGCTCCGGGTCGGGGTTCTCGGCGGTGTCGGTGTGGTCGACGCGGGGCTGGGGTGCGGGGGCGGGCCCCAGGGTGTCCAGTTCGGCGCGGATGCGGCGCAGCAGTGCCGCCGCGCGGGAGCGGAAGGCGGCGGCCGCGGCGGTGTCGCCGATCAGGTCGGCCAGGTCGGCGAGGACGGCGTCGACCGGGCCGAAAACCGTTGCGCCACCGGCCAGCCCGGCCATGGTGCCGGAGCAGTCGCGCAGCGCGTCGAGCAGTTCGCCCGCGGCCTCGGTCTCCCCCAGCGCCACCGCGGCGTGCGCGCGGAACACCGTCGTCACCGACCAGTAGAAGTCGCGCCGCACGGTGGCGTGGTGGCGGAACAGCGCGCGGGCCCGGTCGCGGTCGCCGACGTGCAGCAGTACCAGCACGTACAGCTGCGCAACCAGGTCGGGTTCCGCGGCGTACAGCGCACCCACCCGCTCCCGCAGTCCCGACAGGTCACCGCGTGCCCACGCCAGCGTCAGCGCGCCGGTGAGCAGCGTCTCGTCCTCGTTGGCGACGCCGGATTGCCGCATCCGGGCATCGAAGGACCGGTACTCCGCCTCGGCGGTGGCCAGGTCGCCGCGCAGCACCGCGGTGACGGCCGTGAACGCCTGCAGGGTGTCCAGGAGCGGGCGCAGTTGCCCGGCCGAGGCGTATTCGATCGCGCGGGCGGCGTGCCGGGCCGCGGCCCGCAGATCGGTGGCCCGGCACGCGGTGCGGAACCGCAGGTAGTGGGCGACGGCCTGATATTCGGGCAGGCGCGCGGTGCGGGCGGTGCGCAGCAGCTGGTCGGCCACCCGGCCCCAGCCCGCCAGCATCGCGGGCCCGGTGATCGCGGAGCCGAGCGCGTTGAGCGCGGCGCACCGCAGTTCGGTGTCTCGCGTCTGTTCGGCCGCGGCCACCGCGCGGCGCGCCCGGCGGTACACCTGGTCGACGTCGCCGACGGCCTCGGACTCGAGCACGGACGTGACGAGCAGCCAGGCCTGCTCCGCGGGTGAATCCGTCTGTGCCAGCGCGGCATCCAGTGCCGCCGTCAGTTCCGGCTCGGGCGTGCGCCAATCTCGGATGCCCCAGATCACCGGGGCCCGCCAGCAGGTCAGCGCCCGCACCAGCAGGGGGCGATCGCCCAGCGGTTCGGCCAGTTGCACCGCCCGTGCCCGCGCCGCGCGGGCGGCGCTGTTGCGGCCGAGGTAGGCCAGGGCGCCGGTGAGCGCGCACAGGGTCCGCACCATGGCCGCCCGGTCGGCGGGCTCGGCAGCGTCGCCGCTGTGCCCGGCCAGTTCGTGCAGGGCGACCGCGGCCTGCCACTGTTCGGCGGCGGCCGCGCGGGCGCCGCTGTCGTCGCAGCGGCGCGCGGCGGCGGCGACGTATCCGAGTGCGTGCGCGGCCGTGGTGCGGGTGGCGGCGCGCGCGGCGGGGTGGGGCCGGCTCGCGCTGTCGGCGGCGGGGGCGGGGCGGGCGGGCGCGCGCCGGGGCAGGGATTAGGAGGGGGCCCCAAGGAAACCGGGCCCGGG
>NZ_JARWOP010000069.1 GCF_029868745.1 Nocardia wallacei
CCGGGGGGGGGGGGGCGGGGCGCCTCACCCACCCCCCCCCCCCCCCCCCCCTCCCTACCAAAAAAACCCCCCCCCCCACACCCCACCCCCCCCCCAAAACCCCCCCCCCGCCCCGCCCCCCCCCCCCCCCCCCCACCTTCACTCTCTCCCCGCACTTCCCATACTCCGAACCTCCCTCACCCCATACCTGGGCGCAATCCGCCCGGACACGCTCATCCCTCCCCACACCTCGCCTTCTTCACCGCCCCGCACCTTCCGAACCCTTTCCGCCGCAACGTTCATAACCCTTCCTCGGTCACTAGCAAGTACGCCGCTTCCAGGTGCACAAGGCATTCATCCGGACTGTGAAAGCGATGGACGTACCGCAACTCCCTCGCGCGCTCGACGGTCAACTCCATCAACGACACCTGGCACATGAACTCCGCCAGCCACCCGTCCGCATACACAAATGCCCTGTGCCCCATAAAGTCCGGTACCGACATCGATCAGCCCCACAATCGTGCGCACGGCAGCACAGGAAGATCTTCTGTCACACAGTCGTCAACCGTGACAACAACATCCGACGATGCGTGTGCCAACTCCTCGGCAACGCTCTGCGCCTGCTCCGCACAAGCTCGGTACTCCATACACATCGCGCCGGATTCGATCCGGATACGGCGCAGATCCCGCATCACAACCTCCCCGTCCCGTTGTCGGACAACTTCCTGGTAGGAGGGTGGATCGACCGGCTCAGGGGAGCGATATACCGATTGGTCGGCCGAGTATGCGTCCGATACATACCTTGGCACCGTCGCGGGCACTAAGCTGTCCCGTCTCGTCGTATCCTGGTGAAAATTCGCAGGTCAAATCCATCGATTGGGCAAGACGGGGTACAGAGAGCGATACGCTCGACCCAGCAGGTACTACTGGGTCGATCAGAGCAAACTGGGTGGGGAACTGGCACCCCGGGACAATCCGGAGCAGCAATGAAACGAGGATCCGGCCATCGGTATTGCGGCCGCTGCGGGGGTAGGCTCAGCAACTACAACACTCAGAAACTCTGCGGTGCTTGCGAAATCACCGTGCGTGACGAACTCCACCAACCACCGACGGTGCCGACAGACTTCTGGCACACCGACCAGATGCGCGACGCTCTTGCTACCTGGCACATGGGTCACGTATTGCATGCCTATCGGACGCACCCATTCCACGGTCGAGCACTTCCCCAAGAGCTGGTTGCGAGTTGGTTGGAGCTGACCCAGGCGCAGCTCAGCCGCATCGAAAAGGGCACTGCGCCCGAACATTTGTCGAAACTGACTCGCTGGGCGCAACGTCTGGGTATCCCACACGAACTGCTCTGGTTCAAACTTCCGGAAGCCGATACTCGCGACACCGTCGACGAATCCGAATGGACCGATGCGCCACGACATGATGCGATCGACCTCGCTCGCTGGTTGGCATCGGACGGCGCCGGTGCTCCGCCACCCCGGCACGCCGCAGAATTGGAGCGAATCGGGCGCGCGCTCGAGGATTCTCGCCGCTACTTCGACGGCAACGTCGTCGATTTCTTCCGCGCCCAACTGACCCGATGCAAGCTTGACGATGGATCCCTGGGACCGGCCGCTGCATTGCCTCTGGCGCTCGCGGTCATCGCCGCCATCCGCCGACACTCGCCGGACGTCCATCCCGGCGTCCGGCGCGAACTCCTCGCCGCCGGTGCTGACGGCGCGGAATTCGCTGGATGGCTCTACCGCGACCTACACGATCCGCTCAGCGCGACACTTCTCTACGACCGGGCGATGGAATGGGCGCAGGCTGCGAGCAATCTCCCGATGCAGGGCTACGTACTGTTGAAGAAATCCCAAATGGCCTACGAGACAAGAGATACGAGCATGGTGCTGACGCTTGCCCAGGCCGCCGCGGATGGTCCCTGGCAGCTGCCGCTCCGCGTCCAAGCCGAAGTCGCGCAGCAGGAAGCCCTCGGCCTCGCAATGGCTGGAGAGCCCGCAAGATCCGTAGAGCACGCTCTCGATCGGGCCCAGCGACTCTTGACCAACGCAAGTAGGGCAGACGACGAAGCATTGGTCACTTACTTCGACCAGAGCACACTGCTCGTGCGCACTGCATGTTGCTACACCGAAGCCGGCAAGCCGCAGATCGCAAGTCAACTCTTCGACCAAGTTCTGAGAGGCGGTGGCTTGTCACGTCGTGATGCCGGGTTCTTCGGCGCACGCCGCGCCAAAGCCTTGGCGCTTTCGGGTGAGCCCGATGAAGCCGCATCGGCTGCGGTTCGTTCGGTCAGCGTAGCGCGCGAAACCCATTCGGAGCGAACAATAAACGTCCTCGCCGACGTTGTCCGAACACTCGACCCGTGGAGCCACCGACCAAAAGTACGCCGGCTCCGCGAGCTCCTACTATCGTAGCGCCGACCCCGTCGCAAGCCATCGGGACACGACACCGATGACTTCGGCTTGATACTCCTGACTCCTAGGATCGAGATACTGCGGATCGTCATGTACCGCGAACCCGTGCTGCGCGCCTTCGATTTTCACGAATTCGACCGGCGCGATGAACTTTCCAGCAGCCCGGCGCGAACCGTCGATCGGCACCAACGTATCGGCGTTCCCATGGACTATGAGGGTGGGAGCCTCGATCTCCCCGAGCACATCCAGCGGCCGAAACCAGAACACCTCATTGAGAAACGGCCGACCATGCTTCAAGTCGGCCTTGAACTGGAGCGCCCCGGTGTCATCGAGTTCCTTCGCCCGTTCGCCATTGATGACGTCGTTCACCCAGTAATCCCGGCTGTCGATGGTGCGCTGCTTGTAATCCACCTGCGGATTGAGGAGGACCAGCCGAACCAGATCATCCGGCCGCTTCGCCGCGTAGTAGGCGCAGATGCCTCCGGCAAAGCTCGCACCGCACAGACTGATTTCCACCGCACCGGTGACCTCCCGCACGTAGTCCAGACAGACCCGGATGTCGTTGAGGATCGTCGCCATCGTGAGTTCTTCCTGCCGCCCTTCGCTCTCACCATGACCGCGGAGGTCGAACCGCAGCGACGCTATACCGGTGTCGGCAAGGCCGACGGCTAGACGAGCAAAGAACCCACCCTCGTCACGAGTGACTCCACCACCGTGCACCAGGACCACAGCGCGGGTTGAGGGTGGATCGGAAGTAACGAGAGTGGCTGCAAGGTGCAAACCGTCGAGCGTCCGGACGCGAGTGTTCGTGCTCGTCGGAACCATAAAAGCCAGTCAACCAGAGAACGCCGGACGATTCGCGATGATCTATCTGGTCACTCTTTTCGCACCGGCGGACCGGCGTCCGATCACTCGTTCCCGTAGACGACGCGACACTTCCCGGTCGAGTTCACCAACCGACCCGCCACACTCGCGGGATGGGTCGGCGCGCGGTAACCGGTGGGTACAGTGCTCGGACATGCGCAACCGGCTGCTGCTGTCCGCTGTCACCAGGCTCGTGAGTTCGATCGTGGCGGGAGTCCTGGTGGGCGCGGTCGTCGGGGTTTACACGGCCGGGCCGCTGGGCGTTACGGCCGGAATTGCCATGACAGCAACAGTTTTCGTCGCGATGGGCTGGCTGGCCCTGTGGTCGCTGGATGCCGACGAGACACGGGCCTACTCACGTCGCGAGGACTTCCGGCCGGTCGTGGAGGAACTGGCCGTGGTGGCCGCCGCCCTGAGCGGCCTCGTCGGCACCGTCATGATCCTCGTCCTCCGCCACTCCGAAGAAGGCCCCGCCGCAGGCGCGACCTCACTGTGCGGAGTCTTCATGGCATGGGCGGGCCTACACCTCATGTACACCACGCGCTACGCCTACCTCTACTACGAAGACCCCACCGGCGGAATAGATTTCAACTCCGCCGCACCCCCGGCCTACCGCGATTTCCTCTACTTCAGCTACAACCTCGGCATGACCTACCAGGTCTCCGACACCGCCGTCTCGAACCAGCACATCCGCGCCGTAGTACTCCGCCACACCCTCCTCTCCTACGTCTTCGGCACAGTCGTCCTGGCAACAACAATCAACCTGGTAGCAGGCTTCGCCAGCGGGTAGACGCTTCCCTCAACCCTCCGTATCAGCCGAATGATCAGGTCGGTAAGGAATGGACCACGGCCGACCTAGCCTCCCGACCGAGAACGCTCGCACGGGTCGCTGAGAGGCACCCGTCACCGCAGGACAACCACGACGAATCCACCGCCACAGCAGCGACCAATCCACCACGACCACAGCGACCAATCCACCACCGACTATGCGACGAATCCGCCACCAAACGAGCGACGAATGCACCAAGCACGCACATATCCGCCCCGTTAGCCCCCGACATACGGTTCGTGTCAAGAGCCGTTCACGCAGGTGAGCGACTCAGAGAGAGCCCGGGCTCAGGCGGCATCGATATGATGGCCGGTGAATTGCACCCGAATATCTTCGGCGTCGAGGGCAATGTTGAGGGTGGCGTCCAAGGCACCGGCGAGTTTGGCGAGCAGTGGAAGGGTTGGCACGGTGTCAGAGCCTTCGATGCGCGAGATCTTGGCCTGGGTCAGGCCGGCACGATCAGCGAGATCCGCTCGAGTGAGTCCGAGTCCGGTTCGGCGGTCGTAGACCGCTTTGGCCAGCGCCATTGAGAGCTGGATTTCGCGACGGGACTCGGTGACATCGTCAGGTTCCGTGTAGCCCTCGGCAGGTTTGCGTTCCCGGAAGGTTTTCCAGCGTGCGTGGCTCATCGGTCCAGTACTCCTCTCTCGATGACACGGACGAATTCTTAGTGGGCGGGTTCGTACTCCGCTCCGCAGGTCTGTTGGCCGAGTTTCGCCCGTTTGACCTCGATGTCTTCTCGCATTCAGGTCTTTCGGAACAATGGCTCCTCGTGCGGGCGCGAGCCCGTACGTGATGCGGATGGCAGCCGAATCTTCGGCCAGTTCCCCCGGGAGGCGGCGTCATGCAACGCCGGGCCCCGTTTGGCTAACTCGTTCGCACACTCACCGAAGGCTTCATGCAGATCGGCCCGTCCGAGGATGTTCCCGCCATGTCCGCCACCAGCCAGGCCTCCTGTGGCTAGCCCGAGACGGGTCGGCAACACTCAACCGCGGTGCTGCACCCGCGAACTCGCGTAAAGACAGATGGCCGCTGCGGCGGCCAGGTTCAAGCTTTCCGCTCGGCCGTGGATGGGGATTCGGATGCGGTGGTCTGCTTGGGCGGCTATGGAGGGTGGTAGGCCGTGAGCCTCGTTGCCGAAGAGCCAGGCGACTGGGTGGCGGAGGATTTCGTCGGCGTCGTCTAGGCCTACCTCGCCTCGGGCTGTGGTGGCGAGGATGGTGATTCCGGCGGTGCGGAGGTCGGTCAGCACGGAATCGATGTCGCGCTCGCGGGCGAGGGGGACGTGGAAAAGGCTTCCGGCGCAGGCGCGTACGCATTTGCCGTTGTGGGGGTCTACCGAATCGCCGCTCAGTACGACGCCGTCGGCGCCCCCCGCGGCGGCGGCGCGGGTCAGGGTGGCGGCGGTGGCGGGGGGGGGGATATATAACGGCCCCGCGCCCAGCGTCGCGGGCGTGGGGGGCGTGGGTTGGGGATAAGCCACGGAGCCAGCCCCCACTA
>NZ_JARWOP010000070.1 GCF_029868745.1 Nocardia wallacei
TGCGGTGGGTCGTCGGGGGCGGTCCGGGCCACCCTGGGGGCCGCCGGGGGCGGGGCCTTCGCTACTTTGACCTATTTCGGGGGCGGAATGCCGCGGGCCGCGGCCTGTGGGGGGGGTGCCGCTGCGGCACCGCCCCCTCAGGCGGCGACCGGCTGCTTGCGGCCCGCGAATTCGGTCAAAGTCGCGAAGGCCAGGCCCAGGGCGGCCCACAGGGTGGCCGTGACCGCCAGCGACGACACTCGGAACTGCCACAGCAGGGTGGCGGGGAAGTCGTCCTTCACCTCGTTCACGCCCGGCAGCGCGACGTAGCCGATCGCCGTCACGACCGAGAAGGCCGCCACGGCCGCGACGACCCGGAGCGTGCTCAGCTGATTCGACAGCAGTCGATGCGCGAAGACCGCGGCGCCCACCGCAGCCAGCCCGAGCAGCACCGCCGCCACCCACAGCAGCGTGCGATCGTTGATGGTGTCGGGCTCGCCCACCGCGGGCGGGTTGGCGGGATACTTGAAGAACGGCACCGCGCTGATCGCGAGCCAGCCGCACAATGCCAGCGCCACAGCCAGTTTCGGCCCGGACAGGCCGGTGTGCCGGCGAGCCGCATTGGCGACGGCCGCGAAGATCGCGCCCAGCGCCAGCCCACTCAATCCGAGCGCGAGGAACTCGCCGAACTTCTGTCCGCCCCGGCTGACCAGCGGCTCCTCGGCGTCGCCGTGCGAATGCCCGGCCTCCGAATGCCCCGCTTCCTCGATCGCGATGGCCGACTCGACCTTCGGCTCGCCGATCACGAATCCGACAGTGCCCGCCAGCAGTCCGGCGATCAGTCCGGCCAGCAGGCCGCGCAGCAGCAGAGTCTTGAGGGAACCCGTCAGTGGCACGGGACGCCCAGTAGGTGCCGCCCGTCGTGCATCAGCTCGTGCAGATACATCCCGCTCCGGGAGATCGCGCCCTGATCGAAGCCGACCAGGTACAGCGTGAGCAGTGCCATCAGGACGACGCCTACCGTCGCGAGCACGGCGGCGAGGGAATCGGTTGCGCGGCTGGGAGTGTGCGCAATGGCCATGGTGGTCCTCCTTCGGGGATGTTCGCGTCCCCGCGAGCGGGTCGAGCTCGACGGTGCCGGTGTCTGGCTGCCCGGCGGATGCCGGTTCACAGTGGCGCGACCGCCCCGGAATCACACCGGGTTACCGCGTCACCGTCGCTCTTGTCTCATGAACTGTGACACCCTTTGTGACGTGCCGTCAACTGCGCGACCGGCAACGGGCCACCGCCGCCGACTGTGGATCGGCGTCGCCGCGGTGTTCGTCGCCGTGCTGGTGGTGGCCGCGATCGTGGTCGCGGTCCGGTCGGGGCCCGAGACGCCGCGGGCTTTTCCCTGTCCCGGTGACAGCGTGTCGGCGGCGGCGGACTGGGCGCCGTCGTCGCGGTCGTTCACCGCCGGTTACGAGGGCCATCCCTTCGTCGGCAACGGGTATCTCGGTCTGCGGGTGCCGCCGGCGGGCACCGGCTATGTGGAAACCGGCGAGATCACCGGATATCCGATGTACACGCCGCGTTACGACGGCGCCTTCGCGGCCGGGCTCTACGCTCGCGACCCCGCGGTCGCCGCGGGCCTGGAAGTCGCTGCGGCGCTGCCGAACTGGTCGACACTGCGGGTCGGCGTCGGTGACGAGACCTTCTCGCCCGCGACACCGCCGGCGCAGGTGTCGAATTTCCGGCAGACCCAATATCTGCGCTGCGGGCTGGTACGCACCGAACTTACCTGGACGACGCGGGACGGCCGCGCCACCGATCTGGCGTACGACGTGCTCACCGACCGCACCGATCAGCACGCGGCGGCCGTGCACCTGACCTTGACACCGCACTGGAGCGGCCACGCGGCCATCACCGACCTCATCGACTACGCGGGCGCTCGCCGTCTCGACCGGACCGCCACGACGGCACGGCCACCGCTGGTGAATACCGAATTCCGCACCAGGACAACGAATGTGGCGGGTGCGGTGGCATCGGTGCTCGACGTCGGGGCGGCGTCGGCGCAGCCGCGGGATTCCGGCCAGCAGGCGACGGTGCCGATGACGTCCGGGCAGCGGTACGAGATCACCAAGTTCGTCGGTGTCGACACCGCGCTCACCACCGCGGACCCGGCCGGGTCCGCGAGCGCGGCGGCGCAGCGTGGCGCGTCGCGGGGCTGGGCGGAAGTGCTTGCGGCGCAATCGAAAGCGTGGCGGCAGCTGTGGGAGTCCGATATCGAGGTGCCCGGTCGGCCGGACGTGCAACTGTGGGCGCGGGGCGCGCTCTACGCACTCTATTCGGGCACGAATTCCCGGCAGGACAACAGCATTTCACCCACCGGACTGAGCAGCGACAACTACGGCGGCCTGATCTTCTGGGATGCCGATATCTGGATGTACCCGGGCCTGCTGCAGTTGCGCCCCGAACTGGCGCGCTCGGTCGTCGAGTATCGCTACAAGACCCTGCCCGCCGCTCGCGAGAACGCCCGCCGCCTCGGCTATCCCGGCGCCTTCTATCCGTGGACCAGTGCGAGCACCGGCGATCTGTGGAACGAATGTCACAGCTGGTCGCCACCGCACTGCGTCACCCAGATTCATCTCCAAGGCGACGTCGCGCTGGCCGCCTGGCAGTATTACCTGGCCACCAAGGACCTCGACTACCTGCGCGAACGCATCTGGCCGATCATGTCGAGCCTCGCCGAATTCTGGGCCGGGCGGGTGTCCGCGAACCCCGACGGCAGCTATTCGATTCGCACTGTGGCCGGGCCGGACGAATACAGCAACGGCGTCGACGACGGCGTGTACACCAACGGCGTGGCCGCGGTGACGCTGCGGAACGCGGCCACCGCGGCGGCCCTCGTCGGCGCGCCCGCGCCACCGGAATGGGCGGCCGTCGCCGACCGCCTGCGCATGCCCTTCGACCCGCGCGAAGGCATTTTCGTGCAGTACGACGGCTATCGCGGGGCACGGCTCAAACAGGCCGACACGGTATTGCTGCAATATCCGCTGGAATGGCCGATGCCGCCGGAGGTGGCCGCCCGGACCCTCGACTACTACGCCGAGCGCACCGACCCGGACGGGCCCGCCATGACCGACTCGGTGCATCAGATCGACGCCGCCGCGAACGGCGAACCGGGCTGCGCGGTCGGCACCTACCTGGACCGCTCGGCGCGACCGTTCGCCCGCGCGCCGTTCGGGCAGTTCGCCGAGGCGCGCGGCGAGAAGGCCGGGGCCGCCGACCCGCTGGCGGGCTCGCCCGCCTTCGACTTCACCACTCTCGCAGGCGGTTTCGTGCAGGAGTTCACCAACGGACTGGTGGGGCTGCGCCTGCGGGAGGATCGGGTGCGGCTCGCTCCGTTGCTGCCGCCGCAACTCTCCGACGGTGTGGTGGTGCGCGGACTGCACTGGCAGGGAAGGGTTTTCGACGTCTCGGTGGGTCCGGAGCACAGCACCGTCACAGTGACATCGGGGCCGTCTCTGCCGGTGGAGACGGAAAGCGGCGTGCGGCAAGTCGATCCGGGCAAGTCCCTGCAACTCCCCACGCGCCGACCGGATCGGTCGCCCACGGTGGATGCCGCCGACTGCAAGACCGTCCTCGCGTCCAGCGAGCAGCCCGGCGCCTACGCGGAGGCCGCGGTGGACGGCAACTCGGCCACCAGCTGGCTCCCCGCCACCGCCGCCGCCGACCTGACCGTGGATCTCGGGCAGGTCGACGCGGTAGCGAAGGTGGCGACCGAATGGAGCGGCCCGCCACCGGCCTCGTACGACATCGCCGTCTCCCGCGACAATCGGACGTGGGTCACGGTGCCGCGGGCAGCCGACGGCGCGCTGACGACACCGTCATACGCGCGCTACGTGCGGGTCCATATCGATGACGCCGATACGGGCGCGGAGGCCGGAATCCGGGAGTTGAACGTCGTCACCCAACCGGAGTGACGGCCGCCTAGGACTTCGCCGGAACGTCGATCACGACCTCGAACTCCAGCAGCGACGCCCCGGTCGACACCGGCTTGCGGGACGGGTCGCCCGCGTGCGCCTCCTTGGCCGGGCCGTCCCGCCACGCCGCGAACGACTCCTCGGAATCCCATTGCGTGACAACGAAATACCGGTTGTCCCCGGCCACCGGCCGCAGCAACTGGAAGCCCAGGAAGCCGGGCGAGTTGTCGACGGCGTGCGCGCGGTGCGCGAACCGCTTCTCCAGTTCGGGTCCCGCGCCCTCGGGCACCTCGATCGCATTGATCTTCACAACAGCCATGCGCACCAGGCTAGCGCCGTGGGCGAAACCGGGTCGGCGCGGACGTATTGTCGAGCCGATGCTGTACGACGAGGGTGGCACGGGAGTGCCGATTCTGCTGCTGCACGGACTGATGGGCAGCGCCCGCACTTGGCGCGGCCACGTGGGCTGGCTGCGGGAGTTCGGTCACGTCTATACCTTCGACGCCGCGGGTCACGGTCGTCCCGCACCGGCCGAACTCACCACCGAGGCCTTCGTCGCCGATCTGGCGGCGGCCACCGCGGTGATCACCGAACCGATGGTGGTGATCGGGCATTCGATGGGAGGGCTGCACGGCTGGGTGTTCGCGGCCGCGTATCCGGAGCGGGTGCGGGGCCTGGTGGTGGAGGACATCGCACCGGATTTCCGCGGTCGCACGGCACGCGACTGGGCGGCCATGATCGAGGCCTGGCCGCAGCCGTTCCCCGACGCCGCCGCCGTGCTGGACTACTTCGGCCCGGTCGCGGGCCGCTATTTCCTGAACTCGTTCGAGCGCGGCCCGGACGGCTACCGGCTGCACGGCAGGGTCGCCACCTTCCGCGACATCTCCGAGGAGTGGGGCGGCCGCGACTTCTGGGACCGGTGGCGGGCGGTGCGGGCGCCCGCGCTGCTGCTCGAGGGCGAGCACACGATCACCCCGCCCGGCCAGATGCGCGAGATGGCCGAGGTCCACCCGAACGCCCGGCACGTGCTGATCCGCGACGCCGGCCACCTCGTTCACGACGACCAGCCGGAGCGCTACCGAGCCGAGGTCGAGCGGTTCCTGCGCACCGTCCAGGGCCTTGACAACCTGCGAAAACAGGTCTGACGTCAACCGCCTTCAGTCTGGCCGGAGTTACGTCGTATGCTCGTCGCAGCCCCCGAACGAAGGTGACCACCACGATGATCGACTTCTCGATACCCGCCGACCTGGCCGCCGAGCGCGACCGGACGCGTCAGTTCGTCATCGACAAGATCGTTCCCTACGAGCGTGATCCGCGGCTGACCGCGCACGGCCCGAACGACGATCTCCGGCAGGAACTGGTCGAGCTGGCGCGGGCCGAGAAGCTGCTGACCGTGCAGGCGCCGGTCGAAATGGGCGGTCGCGGGCTGTCGCACATCGAGCAGGCCGTCATCTACGAGGCCGCCGGGTGGTCCACGCTCGGCCCGGTCGCGATGAACTGCGCCGCGCCCGACGAGGGCAACATGTTCCTGCTGTCCAGGATCGCGAACGCCGAGCAGACCGACCGCTACCTCATGCCGGTCGTCAACGGCCATCAGCGTTCGGTGTTCGCGATGACCGAGCCGGGCGGCGCCGGATCCGACCCCAACCAGCTGTCCACCACCGCCACTTTCGATGGCGAGAACTTCACCGTCAACGGCCGTAAATGGCTGATCACCGGGGCGGACGGGGCCAAGACCTGGATCATCATGGCGCGGCTGGAGGCCAACGGGCACCTGCCCGAGGGACCCACGCTGTTCCTCGCCGAGGGCGGTACCCCGGGCATCGTCATCGAACGCACCATGAACACCATGGACCGCAACTACGTCGGCGGGCACGGCGTGGTGCGCTTCGAGAACCTCGTGCTGCCCAAGGAATCCGTGCTCGGCGAGACCGGCCAGGCACTGCGGTACGCGCAGCTCCGTCTCGCCCCTGCTCGGCTCACCCACTGCATGCGCTGGCTCGGCGCCGCCGAACGCGCGCAGCATATCGCCGTGGAGCACGCCAAGACCCGCACCGCCTTCGGACGACCCATCGGCGAACACGAGGGCGTGTCGTTCATGTTGGCGGACAACGAGATCGCGCTACACCAGTGCCGCCTGACCGTCTGGCACGCGTGCTGGCTGATGGATCAGGGGCACAAGGCCCGGCACGAGAGTTCGATCGCCAAGTCGTACGTATCCGAGGAGCTGTTCAAGGTCGCCGACCGCTGTGTGCAGGTGCTCGGCGGGATCGGGATCAGTGACGAGACCGTGGTCGAGATGATCTTCCGGGACATGCGGGCGTTCCGTTTGTACGACGGGCCCACCGAGGTGCACAAGTGGGCGATCGGGCGCCAGGTATTGCGGTAATCGGCCTCCGCGCCGAAAACCTTGGGGAGGGTTGCACCGGAGTGGGGGGTTGTGGTCTGGTGGTCTGCGGCAATTCACCCGTTACCGGTGTGCTGGGGTTCCGTGGGTTTACGCGGGCGCGGTGCGGCGGGAACAGAACTAGGATCTTCTCGCATGAGTTCGGAACTGCACGTCGATGTCTCGTCCGGGATCGCCGTGCTCACGCTCAATCGTCCCGCCCAGCAGAACGCCTTTACTCCGACCATGGCCGCCGAACTCGGTGCGGCGCTGCGGCGCTGTGACACCGAGGACGCCATCCGCGCGGTGATCATCACCGGTACCCCGCCCGCTTTCTGTGCGGGGGCCGATCTGTCCCACCGGGTCGGCGACGTCACCGGGACCATCGACCCGCCGCCCTGGCGGGTCCGCAAACCGGTGATCGCGGCCGTGAACGGGCATGCGGTGGGGATCGGGCTGGAACTCGCGCTGCAATGCGATCTGCGCTATATGGCCCGCGACGCGGTGTACGGGCTCAACCAGGTGCGCCGAGCCGTCGTCGCCGACGGTTACGCGCACTGGACGCTACCGCGGCTGGTCGGCATGGCCAACGCCGCCGACATCATGCTCACCGGCCGCACCTTCGACGGCGACGAGGCGAAGGCGATGGGGCTGGCCAACACCTCCCTGTCCGCGGGGGAGGTGCTGCCGACCGCTCTCGCCGTCGCGCACGACATCGTCAGTGGTTCCGCTCCGCTGCCGGTGGCGCTGTCCAAACGGTTGCTGTGGGAGAGCCTCGGGATGAGCGCCGAGGCCGTCGGCAAGCTCGAGACCGACCTCAATACCTATGTGGCGCAGAGCGTCGACGCGGGGGAGGGCATGGCGGCGCTGCACGATCGGCGGCAGCCGAAATGGTCCGGGAGCGTCAGTACCGAATGGCCCGCGTGGGGAGTGCCGATCGAACCGGGGCGTGCCGGGCTCGACTGACAGGCGGATTCGGTACCGGCCGAAGCCTTTTCGCGGTCAGGCGTTGCCGCCGATGAGGACCAGGAAGAACAGGATCCCCATCAGGGCCATGAGGACCGTGCCGACCACGCCGAGAACGTACCCGACCAGGACCTGGGTCCGCCCGCCGAAGCCGCCCTCGGACGCCTCGATCTGATCGAGCGCCCGCTTGCCCATCACCCAGGCCACCGGACCCAGTGCGCCGCAACAGAAAACGCTCAGCGCACCGAGCAGCAACACCGTCGTCGCTTGCGGATGCTCCACCGCTTGCGTCGGGGGCTGCTGCTCGTGCCAGTAGTACGGGGGCTCGTTCATGGCCACCGGACAAGTCTAGGTGGCCGCGGGCGATGAGGTGGGGCCGACGCGCTGGATTGGTGGCCGTGGCGGTTGCCGGAGGGGTCAGGAGCGGCGTTGGCGGGCAATGTCGGCCAGGACCACTCCGGCCGCCACCGAGGCGTTCAGGGACTCGACAGGACCTGCCATGGGGATGCTCAGGATGTTGTCGCAGGTTTCCCGGACCAGGCGGGAGAGGCCCTTGCCCTCCGAGCCGACCACGACGATTGTCGGTGTGCTGCCGTCGAATTCGTCGAGGGGAGTGTCCCCTTCGGCGTCCAGGCCGACCACCTGCAGGCCCGCCTTGGCGTAATCCTTCAGGGTCCGAGTGAGATTCGTGGCGCGGGCGACCGGCAACCGGGCCGCGGCGCCGGCGCTGGTGCGCCATGCCACCGCGGTGACGCTGGCGCTGCGGCGCTGCGGGATCACCACGCCGTGGCCGCCGAAGGCCGCGACCGAGCGGATCACGGCGCCCAGGTTCCGTGGGTCGGAGATGTTGTCCAGCGCCACCAGCAGAGCGGGTTCCGGTGCGGTGCGGGCGGATTCGAGCAGATCCTCCGGGTGCGCGTAACGGTACGGCGGTACCTGCAGCGCCAGACCCTGGTGCAGGCCGTTGCTGCTCAGACGGTCCAGATCGGTGCGCGGCACCTCCAGGATGGAAATCCCGGAGTCGGCGGCATGTTTCACCGCCTCGGTGAGCCGCTCGTCGTTCTCGGTGCCGACCGCCACGTACAGCGCGGTCGCGGGCACGCCCGCCCGCAGGCACTCGACCACGGGGTTGCGGCCCAGCACCAACTCCGGGCCGTCGTCGCCCTTGCGGGTGCTCGGCCGCCCGGTGGGACGGTTCTTGGCCTGCGCGGCCTTGGCCGCTGCCGCCGCGCGCTTGGCCGCGGGGTGGTACTTGCGCATGTGGGCGGGCGGCGTCGCGCCCTTGCCCTCCAGCCCGCGGCGGCGCTGACCGCCGGAGCCGACGGTCTGGCCCTTCTTGCTGCCGCCCTTGCGGATTGCCCCTCGCCGTTGCGAATTGCCCGCCATCACTCAGCCTTCCGTGTCATGGTCGCGTCTCACCGGTCAGTGACCACTCGGGGCCCTCCGGTGTGTCGGTGACCTCGACGCCGGCCGAATTGAGCCGGTCGCGTACCGCGTCGGCGGTCGCCCAGTCCTTGTCCGCGCGGGCCTGCTGACGCCGGTCCAGTTCCGCGCGGACCAGCACGTCGAGGGCGTCCAGGGCGGTCGAGGAGTCCGTCGGCGCCGCCCAGTGCGGATCCAGCGGATCCACCCCGAGAATGCCGAGCATGGCCCGCACCTGACCGGCCAGCTCCCGAGCGGTGTCGACGGCGCCGGACTCCAGGGCCTTGTTGCCCTCGTGCACGACGCGGTGAATCTCCGCCAGCGCCTTGGGGATTCCGAGATTGTCGTCCAGCGCCTCGGCGAACGCGTCGGTCCATTTGCCCACCGGGATCTCGCCCGCGCGCTCCACTGTGCGCTGCACGAACGCCTCGAGCCGCTGGTAGGTCTGGGCGGCGTCGCGCAGTGCCTGGTCGGAGTATTCCAGCATCGAGCTGTAGTGCGCGCTGCCCAGGTAGAACCGGAGTTCCACGGCCCGAACCTGTTTGAGCACATTCGGCACCGACAGCGTGTTGCCCAGCGACTTCGACATCTTCTCGCCGCCGAGCGTCACCCAGCCGTTGTGTAGCCAGTACCGAGCGAAACCGTCACCGGCGGCCCGGGATTGGGCGATCTCGTTCTCGTGATGCGGGAAGACCAGATCCATACCGCCGCAATGGATGTCGAACTCCGCGCCGAGATAGAACTCCGCCATCGCCGAGCATTCCAGGTGCCAGCCGGGCCGCCCGGGGCCCCACGGGGACGGCCAGGTGGGCTCGCCGGGCTTGGCGGCCTTCCACAGCGTGAAGTCTCGCGGGTCGCGCTTGCCCTCGCCGGCGCTCTCGCCCTGATGCACGTCGTCGAGCCGGTGGCCGGACAGCTTGCCGTAGTCGGGATAGCTGCGGACGTCGAAGTAGACGTTGCCGCTCGAGGCGTAGGCGTGACCGCGGTCGATCAGCCGTTGCATCAACTCGATCATCTGCGTGATGTGACCCGTGGCGCGCGGCTCCGCCGACGGCGGCAGCACTCCGAGCGCCTCGTAGGCGCGATCGAAGGCGCGCTCGTGCGTGGCAGCCCACTCCCACCACGGGCGGCCCGCGGCGGCGGCCTTGGTCAGGATCTTGTCCTCGATATCGGTGACGTTGCGGATGAACGCCACGTCGTATCCACCGGCGGTCAGCCAGCGGCGCAGCACGTCGAACGCGACGCCGCTGCGAACGTGTCCGATGTGGGGTGCGCCCTGCACCGTGGCGCCACATAGGTACACCGAGGCACGACCGGGGACCAGAGGCGTGAAATCACGCAGGGTCCGCGTCTCGGTGTCGAACAGGCGCAGAGTCACGACCAGCCATCCTAGCTATGGGCAAAGAGCGAGATTACGGGCGGTTTATAGCAGGGTACGGGCGCACGGATCGAGTGCACACGCGCGGGTAGGGGGCCCCGGCTCAGTCCGAGCCCGGACAGTCCCCGCTACAGCGTCGCAGCAGGGCGGTTGCCACCGCCGCCACGCCCTCGCCCCGGCCGGTGAGACCCAGGCCGTCGGTGGTGGTGCCCGATACCGAGACCGGCGCACCCAGCAGTTCGCCGAGCACCTGCTGTGCCTCGGCCCGGCGCGGCCCGATCTTTGGCCGGTTGCCTATCACTTGCACAGCGGCATTGACGATCGCGTAGCCGGACTCGCCGAGCAGTCGCCGCACTTCCTTCAGCATGGCCGCTCCGGACACGCCCGCCCATTCCGGCCGTCCGGTGCCGAAGACGGCTCCCACGTCGCCGAGGCCCGCGGCCGACAGCAGCGCGTCACACAGCGCGTGCGCCGCCACATCGCCATCGGAGTGCCCGGCGCAGCCGTTGTCGCCCTCGAACAGCAGACCGGCCATCCAGCACGGGCGGCCCGATTCGATGGGATGCACATCGGACCCGATGCCCACGCGAATGTCGAGGTCGGCGGCTTCCACGCTCATCTCCGCACCACCTCCCGCGGCCGGCGGATGGTCTCCGTGTTCATGCCTGCCCCGACCTCACGCGGCCGACTGGCGACGTCCGTGTTCATGCCTGCCCCGACCCCACGCGGCCGACTGGCGACGTCCGTGTTCATGCCCGCACCGCCCTGTGGGGCTCGTTCTCGTCGAGCAGCGTGCGGGCCAGCCGCAGGTCCAGGGGAGTGGTGATCTTGAAAGCCATGGGGTCGCCCGGGATTACGCGCACGCTCGCGCCGAGCCGTTCGACCAGACCGGCATCGTCGGTGACCGGTATGTCGAGGGCGTAGGCCTCGCGCAGCAGCGGGGCGTCGAAACCCTGCGGTGTCTGGATGGCGCGGAGCCGGCCGCGATCCGGTGTGCCGGTCACGTCGCCTTGCGCATCGACCGACTTGACGGTGTCGGTGACCGCGACCCCAGGCACCACCGCGCGCCGCCCGGCACGCAACTCGGCCACCACCCGGGCGATCAGGCCCGGCGGGGTCAGCGCGCGAGCGGCGTCGTGAACCAGGTAGGCGGTGGCCTCCGGGGCGGCGGCGATACCGGCGCGCACGGAGTCGGTGCGCTCGGTGCCGCCGGCGACCACGCTCACCGGGACGGAGCCGGGCGCGCCGAGGTGCGAACCCCGGCCGCTCGGTACTGCCGCCCGGGCACTGGTGGCGAGCAGAACCTCCGCCTCGCCGATCAACTCGGCGGGCACCATGATCACGATGCGGTCCACGACCCCGGACGCGATCAAACCGTCTATTGCGAGTGTGAGCATGGGTCTGCCGCCGACCGGGACGAACGCCTTGGGCATTGATTCACCCAAGCGCACGCCCAGACCGGCGGCAGGCACCAGCGCCACAACACGACTTTCGTCGTGCGAACTTCTCACGGTCAGGAAGCCGCGGCGAGAACCTCGTCGAGAAGGGTCTCGGCCTTGACATCGTCGGTGCCCTCGGCGAGGGCGAGTTCACCGACGAGGATCTGACGGGCCTTGGCCAGCATGCGCTTCTCGCCCGCGGACAGACCGCGGTCCTGTTCCCGACGCCACAGGTCGCGCACGACCTCGGCCACCTTGTTCACATCGCCGGAGGCGAGCTTCTCCAGGTTGGCCTTGTAGCGGCGGGACCAGTTCGTCGGCTCCTCGGTATGCGGCGCGCGCAGTACCTGGAAGACTCGATCGAGACCCTCCTGGCCGACGACGTCCCGGACGCCGACGTACTCCGCGTTCTCCGCGGGAACCCGAACGGTGAGATCGCCTTGTGCGACCTTCAGGACCAGATACTCTTTCTGCACACCCTTGATGGTGCGGGTCTCGATAGCTTCGATCAGCGCCGCTCCGTGGTGGGGGTAAACGACGGTGTCTCCGACCTTAAAAATCATGTGTCCCGTGCCCCTTTCGATGTTCACAGTTTAACATGCGACTCGATAACGGCGCGATCAACGACGCAGGTCAGGGCCACAACAGGGGAGCGGTGGGGGTTGACAGAACGGCACCTGTGTGCATCCTGTTGTGCCAGAACGGCTTCCGCGCGTCGGCGTGATCGCCCCGCCGCCGAGTTCCCGTCGCGCGCGCCCGAGTGTCGAAGCGTAGAGGCGAGACACGGGACACCTGCACGCGACTACTACGCTGCCTACTACTACTCTCCATCGTGGAGTGAGCCGGTCGACATGGAGGACAACCCGTGACTGCCCTGAATGCCACCACCGCGTCGAAGGCGCCCCGGCGCGTCCTGCGTAAGGCACCGCGGCGCGCCGTCGCCGTCGCGGCCCTCGCCGCGGGCGCGGCCCTCGCGCTCTCGGGCTGCAGTGCGGGCCAGATCTCGCAGACCGCCTCGCAGGTCGCGGCCGTCAACGGCAACAGCGCCAATGTGGGCAAGGTCGCGCTGCGCGACGTGCGCATCCTGCTGCCGCAGTCGGAGGAGTACACCAACGCCAAGGGCGGCAAGGCCGTGCTCGCGTTCAGCGCGATCAACGACGGCGCGACCAAGCCGGACGAACTCGCCAGCATCACCACCGACCTGGGCCAGGTGAAGATCACCCCGGCCAACCCGCAGTTGGCGTACCAGCAGACCCTGGTCGCCGGGAAGCGGAGCGAGGCACACGCGTCCGCACCCACCAGCTCGGCCGCGCCGAGCAGCACCGCCGCGAGCAGCACGGCCGCGAGCGCCGCGCCCACGACCACCGGTTCCGCCGCCGCCCATCAGGCCGAGGGCCTCGGCGCCGCGGAGCACCCGGCCGAGCCCGCCGCACCGATCCTGGTCGAGATCACCGGCCTGACCCGCGACATCACCCCGGGCCTGACCTACCAGGTGACGTTCAACTTCAAGGAGAACGGCACCGTCCAGGTTCCGGTCCCGGTCGACGCCGGTCCGGATACCGCGCGCAAGGAAGGCGCGCCGGCGGCGGCCGAGGGCGAGCACGGTGAGCACAAGGGCGGGCACTGAGCCGTGCCGCCCGCGGCGCCCCCGCGTCGCGAACCGTCCCTGTCGTACTCGATCCCTAGGCTGCGCTCGTGGCCAAGGTGAAGTCGCAGTATCGCTGTTCCGCGTGCGGGCACGAGGTTGCCAAATGGGTGGGGCGCTGTCCGGGTTGTGGTGAGTGGGGCTCGATCGATGAGTCCGCGCCCCCGGCCGCGTCGGTAGGCGCCGCGCGCAAGGCGCTGCTGCCGTCCACCGCCGCCGCGCCGATCTCCACGATCGACTCGCAGGTGACGCAGGCCCGGTCGACCGGTGTCAGCGAACTGGACCGGGTGCTCGGCGGCGGCATCGTGCCGGGCTCGGTGGTACTGCTGTCCGGCGAGCCGGGAGTGGGCAAGTCCACACTGCTGCTCGAGGTCGCCCATCGCTGGGCGCGGCAGCGCGACGAACGGTCGCTGTACGTGACGGCCGAGGAGTCGGCGGGCCAGGTGAAGCTGCGCGCCGACCGGACCGACGCGGTGCACGAGCGGGTTTATCTCGCCGCCGAATCCGATCTGGCCACCATCCTCGGCCATGTCGAACAGGTGCGTCCGAGCCTGCTGGTGGTGGACTCGGTGCAGACCATGCTGGCCGCCGACGCCGATGGCGTGATCGGCGGCGTCACCCAGGTGCGCGCGGTCACGTCGGCGCTGACCTCGCTGGCCAAGGCGAGCGGTATCGCGGTGCTGCTGGTCGGCCACGTCACCAAGGACGGCACTGTGGCCGGGCCGCGCACCCTGGAACATCTGGTGGACGTGGTGCTGCAGTTCGAGGGCGACAAGCATTCGACGCTGCGCATGGTGCGCGGGATCAAGAACCGTTTCGGCAGTGCCGACGAGGTGGGCTGCTTCGAACTGCACGACGACGGAATCGCCTGCGTCACAGATCCTTCCGGGCTGTTCCTGCACCATCGCACCGATCGGGTGCCCGGCACCGCGATCACGGTCGCGATGGACGGCAAGCGGCCGCTGCTGGGCGAGGTGCAGGGGCTCACCGTATCCACCCAGATGCCCGCGCCGCGGCGGGCGGTGAGCGGGCTGGACTACAACCGGGTGTCGATGGTGCTCGCGGTGCTGCAGAGCCGGTGCCACGTGTATCTCGGCAAGCACGACGTCTACGCGGCGACGGTCGGCGGTATGCGGCTGAGCGAGCCGGCCGCCGATCTGGCGATCGCGCTGGCGCTCACCAGTGCCGAGCGTGACGTGGCGCTGCCGGCCGGGATGGTGATCCTGGGCGAGGTCGGATTGGCCGGGGAGGTGCGGCGCGTCACCGGGCTGGGGCGTCGACTCGCCGAGGCGGAACGGCTAGGTTTCACGGAGGCGCTGGTGCCGCCGGGGGCGGATCTCTCCGGTATCACCATGAAGGTGCACGAGGTGACGAATATTCGTGCGGCCGTTGCCAGGGGTGGTTTGTCGAATCGAAGTCGCAAAAACGCGGAGGCTGCCGAATGAACGCGGGTCACTGGGTCACCAACCTGCTCGGTAGGACGACAATGGGGATTTCCGGCACTGAAACGCTTGCGCCGCAACCAGGCTCACCGAGCGAGCTGAGCGCTCGACTCGAGCCGACACCGAAACCCGAAGCGGTGCAATCGGATACGATCGCCCGCCTGATCCCGGGCACCTTGCTGCGGGACGGCATAGATCGAATCCTGTTGGCGCGCACCGGTGCTCTGGTCGTACTCGGCTACGACGATGCGGTCGAGCGGGTCTGCGACGGCGGCTTCGAACTGGACGTCGAGTTCTCCCCGACCCGGTTGCGCGAACTGTCGAAAATGGATGGGGCCGTGGTGCTTTCGACCGACGGCACCCGTATCCGACGGGCGAACGTGCACCTGGTCCCCGACCCGACGCTGCCGACGGTGGAATCGGGCACCAGGCACAAGGCCGGCGAGCGCACGGCCGCGCACACCGGTTGTCCGGTGGTGTCGGTGAGCCGGTCGACCGGCATCGTGACGGTGTACACCCGGGGCGGACGGCATCTGATCCAGCCGTCGGAGACCATCCTGTCGCGCGCCAACCAGGCGATGGCGACGCTCGAGCGCTACCGGTCCCGGCTGGACGAGCTGACCAGGCAGCTGTCGCTGGTGGAGCTGGAGGACTACACCACGCTCCGCGATGTGCTGACCGTCGTGCACTGCCTGGAACTGATCCGGCGCATCGCCCGCGAGATCGATTCCGATGTGCGCGAACTCGGGGTCGACGGCCGCCAGTTGGCATTGCAGCTGGCCGAGGTGGTCGGCAATACCGACACGCTGCGACGGTTGCTGGTGCGCGACTACCTGCGGGCCGACCCGGGCGATGCCGAGGCGCTGGAACGCGCCTTGACCCGGCTGGCCGAACTGCTCGAGGTGGAACTGCTGGAACTGGCGAATCTGGCCGCGCCGCTGGGCTTCTCGACCGAGATCGACGCCCTCGACAGCGGGGTCAGCCCACGCGGCTACCGGCTGCTCGCCGAACTCCCGCGGGTCTCGCCGCACGCGGTGGAGCCGCTGGTGGCGGCGTTCGATTCGCTGCCGGGCCTGCTGGCCGCGACCATCGCCGAACTCGCCGCCGTGGCGGGTGTCGACGTCGCGCTGGCCCGGCAGGTCCGTGAGGGACTGTCCCGGCTGGCCGAATCCGGCAGCGTGTAGGCCTCAGCCGATATTGAAGGTCTCCGGCGTGCTGTGCACCGAACCCAGCTGAGCGACCACGGCGTACCCGCCCGTCGGCACCCGCACCCGCTCGCCCGCGCAGCCCGGCTGCGAGGTGGTCCCGGACCAGGTGAGCGTGAACGCCGCCTGCTCACCGCCTTTCAGCGCCCGGACCTCGGCGGGACCACCCTGGTCGCAGTCGGTGCTGGACCACATCCGGCGCTGTCCGTCCAGCGACTGCACCGTCACCTGCTGCAGTCCGGATCCCATATCGCGCTGGCAGGGAGTGGTGGAGATATTGGTGACGACGATGCCGAAGACCGGCTGTTCACCGGTCTTGTACTCGGGCTGGGCCACGGTCACCTTCACCGCCAGCGATTGGTCCGGGCAGGAGATCGGCGACCCGCTGGCGGTGGCGTTGGTCGTGGCGGTCGACGGTGACGCGCTGGACTCGGCCGCGCCGCTCGAGGTCGTGGCGGGCGCACTCGTGACCGACGAACTCGCCGCGACGGGGGTGGCGGCCTTGTCGTCGCCACCACCGCGCAGCAGCATGATCGCCAGCCAGATCACCAGCGCGAGGACTACGACCAGGGCCGCGATAGCGAGTAAGCGGCGGCGCCAGTAGATCTCCGGCGGCAGCGGTCCATTCGGTTCCAGCACGCAACAACGGTAAGCGCACGGTCGGGCACGCCCCGTTCAGCGGCACGGCGTGTCGGTCTCAGGCCACCTCGCCGATATTGCCCACGGCACGGTGCAGCTTGGCCTTGCCGTCCTGCAGTTTGTAGGTGACGCAGGCGATGGCGAGTTCACCGGTGGCCACCCGCTGCGAGATGGTCATCGAGCGCTGCATGAGCAACCTGCTGGTTTCCACGACGTGGCGGGCCTCCAGCTCGTCGACACCGGTCAGGCCCTCGCGGCGGCCGATGAGGATCGACGGGGTGACCTTCTCCACGACGCTGCGGATGAATCCGCCGGGGACGTTGCCGCCGTCGAGCGCGTCGATGGTCGCGCGCACCGCGCCGCAGCTGTCGTGGCCGAGCACCACGATCAGCGGCACGTCCAGCACCTCGACGCCGTATTCGATGGACCCCAGCACCGAGGAGTCCACGACGTGGCCCGCGGTGCGGACCACGAACATATCGCCGAGGCCCTGATCGAAGATGATTTCCGCGGCCACTCGGGAATCACCGCACCCGAACAGGATGGCCGACGGTTGCTGGCCGCTCACGAGCGTGGCCCGGCGGTCCGCTCCCTGACTAGGATGCTCCAGCGTGCCGTTGACGAACCTGTCGTTGCCCTCGCGAAGGGACTTCCAGGCACTGATCGGGTTGGTATGAGGCATGTGTCCTATTTTCCACAGCGCAACGGCTACCGGCGAGTCCGTGAAGTTACAACGTGGCAAATATGGCCCTGCGGCTCCGGACAGGCCGTGGTGAGAGTGCAACACCGGACACCGGGCGGTCCGGGGATCGAAGGGAACGTGCGCGCGTGAGCATCGACAGCGATGCCCTCATCGACTGGTACGGCGAGACTGCGCGGGATCTGCCGTGGCGGCGCCCCGGCGTGACCGCCTGGCAGATCCTGATGAGCGAGATCATGCTGCAGCAGACGCCCGTGGTGCGGGTGGAACCGGTGTGGCGGGAGTGGGTCGCGCGCTGGCCGGTGCCGTCTGCGATGGCCGCCGCCCCGCAGGGGGAGGTGCTGCGCGCGTGGGGCAAGCTCGGGTACCCGCGGCGGGCGCTGCGGCTGCACGAGTGCGCGCGGGTGCTGGCCGCCGAGCACGGCGACGAGGTGCCCGACGACGTGGAGGTGCTGCTGGGGTTGCCGGGCATCGGGGCGTACACCGCGCGCGCGGTGGCCTGCTTCGCGTACGGGCAGCGAGTTCCGGTGGTGGACACCAACGTTCGGCGCGTGGTGGCCCGCGCGGTGCACGGCCGGGCGGAGGCGGGCAACCCCGCCGCCCGCGACCTGGCCGACACCGAGGTTCTGCTGCCCGCGCACATCGGCCGCGCCGCGCGGTTCTCGGCCGCGCTGATGGAACTCGGCGCGACGGTGTGCACGGCCCGCAACCCCGACTGCTCCCGCTGCCCGCTACCCACCTGTGCCTGGGTCACCGCCGGGCGTCCGGCCTCGGACGTGGTGCGCCGCACCCAGAAGTACGACGGCACCGACCGCCAGGCTCGCGGCCGCCTGCTCGACGTCCTGCGCGCCGCCCCCGGCCCGGTCGAACGGGTAGCCCTCGACCTCGCCTGGACCCGCGACCCCGGCCAGCGCGACCGCGCCCTGGACTCCCTACTCGTCGACGGCCTGATCGAGCAGACCCGCGACGGATTGTTCGCCTTGGCAGGGGAGGGCGGTCGCTAGCCCGTCGTCCAAGTGGGTCGCGAGGGTAATCCTGCTGCCGGGATGACGGGACTTATTTCACGCGGGCACGGGTACCGGGGACGGACGGCGGGTGCGGGTGCGGGTGCTGATGAGGCGGCAGATCAGGTAGATCGCGAACGAGATGGCGGTCACGAAGGTGGAGACGGGGACGCCGGGGGCCAGCGAGAGCAGAATGCCGCCGACGGCCGAGATCTCGGCGAAGACGATGGCCAGGACCGTGGCGCGGACGGGGCTGGCGGTCACCCGCGCGGCCGCCGCGGCGGGCGTGATCAACAGCGAAAGCACCAGCAGCGCACCGACGATCTGCACCCCGAACGCGGCCGTGATGCCCAGCAGCACCGCGAACACCACCGACAGCGCCCGTACCGGAACACCGCGGGCCATCGCGACCTCCGGGTCGGTGCTGGCGAACAGCAGCGGCCGATAGACGAAGGCCAGCACCGCGAGCACCGCCGCCGAGCACACCGCGAGCGTGGTCAGTCCGCCGTTGCCCACGCTCACCACCTGCCCGGTGAGCAGCGAGAACTTCGACCCGGCGCGGCTGGGACCGAGCCACAGGAACAGCACCGACAGCCCCAGCCCGAACGACAGCACCACCGCGATCACCGAATCGCGTTCGCGCGCTTTGGAACCCAGCAGGCCGAACAGCACCGCCGCCACCACCGACCCGGCGATGGCGCCCGCGCCCACGCCGATGCCCGCCAGCAGCGCGGCCGCCGCGCCGGTCAGCGACAGCTCGCTGGTGCCGTGCACCGCGAACGACATCTGCCGGCTCACGATCAATGGTCCGATGGCGCCCGCGAGCAACCCGAGCAGGGCCGCCGCCAGCACCGCCTGCTGCACGAAGTCGTAGGACAGCAGGTTCGCGGTGGTGTGGAAGTCGAACATCTTCGAGAAGACGTCGGAAAGCTTGTCGATCATGCGCGGGCCTCGTCGGCGTGGCAATGGCCGCCCGCGACGCCCAGCGCGTCCATGGTGTCGCCGGTGCCGACGACCACCAGGCGGCCGCGCACCCGCAGCACGTCCACCTCGGTGCGGTACAGCTCCGACAGCACCTCGGAGGTCATCACCTCGTCCGGCGTGCCGATCCGGAACTTGCCGTCGACCAGGTACAGCACCCGATCCACCAGGGGGAGAATCGGATTGATCTCATGGGTCACGAAAAGCACGGCGGTGTCGTGCGCGCGACGGCGCGCGTCGATGAGTTCCGACACCAGCCGCTGGTTCGCCAGATCGAGGCTCAGCAGCGGCTCGTCGCACAGCAGCACCCGCGGATCGCCCACGAGCGCCTGCGCCACCCGCAGCCGCTGCTGCTCACCGCCGGACAGCGACTCCAGCGGTGCGTGCGCGTAATGCTCGGCCCCGACCTGCGCGACGGCGTCGGCGACCTTGCGCCGCCGCTCCTTGCGCCCGCGAAACCCCAGACCCCAGCAATGCCCGTCGACCCCCAGCCCGACCAGGTCGACGCCGCGCAACTGCACTCCGGCGTCGATCGTCTTCTGCTGCGGGATGTACCCGATATGCGGATTGCCCACCCGCGCAGGCGAACCCGCGACCTCCACCGCACCCGCGCTGGGCGCCAGCTGACCGAGCAACATCCGCAACAGCGAGGTCTTGCCCGACCCGTTGGGCCCCAGCACGGCGACGAACTCGCCCGGCGCGACCTCGAGATCCAGCCCTTCCCACAGCGTCCGCTCCCCGAACGCCAGCCGCGCCCCCCGCAACCGCACCGCCGCACTCGAGGCGCTCACCGGTTCGGACTCGGTGCGAGACGGTGCCGGGGGCGTGGCGGTGTCGTGGGTTGCCGAGCCGGAACCGTTGCCGGCGCCGTTCGGCGCCCGGCCGGTGTGGTGGTCGCCGAGTAGCACTGTGGCGGGCCTTTCCTGGTCGCTACCCCCCACCGTTTCGGTGGGTGCAACCGTTTCGCCGAGCCGGACCTTCCCCGCCATCGGAACTCCCGTCGTCAGCCCAGGGCCTTGGCCAGCGCCTGTGCGTTCGCCGTCTGCCACTGCACGTAGTCGGTGCCCGCGGGCAGGGTTTCGGTCACCTCCACCACCGGCACCCCGGCGGCCGTCGCGGTCGCGGCGATGTCCTTGGTGGTCTTGTCCTCGGTCTGCACGTTGTAGAGCAGGGCCCGGACCTGCTTGGCGGTCAACAGGTCTCGCACGGCGGCCACGTCGGCGGGCGCCGGGTCGGTGCCCTGCTCGACGGCCTCCTCGAAGGCGTGCGGGGTGCGGTCGTCGGCGCCGGCGGCCTGCAGCAGGTAGTGCGCCAGCGGCTCGGTCTGCAACACCGGGGACTTCGGGTGCTCGGTCGCGATCTTCGCGGTGACGGCGCTGATCTCCTTCAGCTTGCCGCGGAAGGCCTCGGCGCGTTCGGTGTAGGCCTGCGCGTGCTCCTGGTCGGCCGCGCCCAGTTCGGAGGCGATCTTCGCGGCCACGGCGTCGACGGTGTTCACGTCGTACCAGACGTGTTCGTTCTCGTCGGTCCCGGACTTCAGCTCGAAGGCGTTGATCGTCGGTTTGCCGCGGCCTTCCGCGGCCTTCTCGGCGAACTCGTCGTAGTCGCCGCCATTGACGATCACCAGCGCGGCGTCGCGGATGTCGGCGGCGTCGGTGGGCGAGGTCTGGTATTCGTGCGGGTCCTCGGTCGGGCTGTCGATGATGGACTTGACCTCGACGTCGGGCCCGGCGATCGCGGCGGCGATGCTGCCCCAGACGTCGGTGGAAGCCACGACGGTGACCTTGTCGGAATCGTTGCTCGAATTACCGCAGGCGGTGAGGCCGGCCGCGGCCGCGACCCCCATCGCGACGGCAGCCATTCGGACGGCGAAACTTCTGGTCACGCGGGGGTACTCCTACACGCACTTAACGGAAACGATTTCCATTAAATGTAGCGTACGTGTCCATAGCCGAAGGTATCGATTTGCCGGATCGACGCTGTGAGAACGAACACGAGCGTCCCGCGTGGAACGGCCCGCCTCGGCATGAGGCGGGCCGTTCGGTCGGCTGCGAATACCGAGCCCTACTGTGCCAGGGCGACCACCGGCTGGCTCAGCAACTGGGCGCAGCGCAGCAAACCCAGATGGCTGTAGGCCTGCGGATGATTGCCCAGCGACCGCTCCGCCACCGGGTCGTACTCCTCGCTCAGCAGGCCCGTGGGCCCGGCCACGTCCACCAGCTGCGCGAACAGCGCCTCGGCGTCGGAACGCTTACCGATCAGCAGGTACGCCTCCACCAGCCAGGCCGCGCAGAGGTGGAACCCGCCCTCGCCGCCGGGCAGCCCGTCGTCGTGGTGGTAGCGGTAGACCGTCGAGCCGCTGCGCAGTTCCGCCTCGGTCGCCACCACGGTCGCGGCGAACCGCGGATCCGACGGCTCGATCAGTCCGCTCAGGCCGATGTGCAGGGTCGCCGCGTCCAGATCGGTGCCGTCGTAGGCCGCGGTGTAGGACTGCACCTCGTCGTTCCAGCCTTTGGTCTTGACCTCGTCGGCGATGGTGTCGCGCAGCTCCAGCCAGGCCGGGTCGACCATGCGGTGGAACTTCTCGGCCAGTCGCAGCGCCCGGTCGACGGTCAGCCAGCCCATCACCTTGGAGTACACGTGGTGGCGGGGGTTGCCGCGGATCTCCCAGATGCCGTGGTCGGGTTCGCGCCAGCGCCGCTGCACCGCGGAAACCATGGCGTGCACCAGTTCCCAGTCGCGATCGGGCAGCGCCGCGGCCGGGTCGATGACGCCCTTGCGTTCCCGGGCGTCGGCGAGTCCGGCGATCAGGTCCACGATGGGACCGAACACGTCCAGCTGCACCTGCATGTTGGCCGCGTTACCGACCCGCACCGGGCGCGAGCCCGCGTAGCCGGGCAGCGCGTCGAGCACGGCCTCCGGCGGCAGCGTCTCCCCGTACAGGGTGTACAGCGGATGCAGGCGCTCCGGCCCGGCCAGCGTCTCCAGCACCCGGTGCACCCACTCCAGGAATTCCTCGGCCTCGCCGATGGACCCCAGTGTGACCAGCGCGTGCGCCGTCATCGAGGCGTCGCGCAGCCAGCAGTAGCGGTAGTCCCAGTTGCGCACGCCGCCGATGTCCTCCGGCAGTGAGGTGGTGGCCGCGGCCAGGATCGATCCGGACGGCGCGTGCACCAGCCCGCGCAGGGTCAGGGCCGAGCGCTTCATCAGGTCGGGCTTCAGCGGCGGCAGTTCCAGTTCCTCGGACCAGTCCCGCCAGTACCGCTCGGCCTCGCGCCGCCGCTCCGGCTCGCTGACCATGGCCGGCGCGAGATCGGAGGTGCCGCAGCGCATTTCCAGCACCACCGGCCCGGTCGAGGGGTCCACCACCGCGCGCGCGGTCTGGTGGATGCCCTCCTCGATGATCTCCCACTCGATGCCCGGCGACCGCAGCACGATCGGATCGTTGGTGCCGTGCACCCGCAGTCCGGCGGCTGTGCGGTCCAGATTGACCGGCACCTGGCCGAACTCCGGTCGCGGCGCGAAGGTGACGACGGCGCGGGCGTCCCCGGTGATCACCCGGGTCAGGTCGGTGCGCTCGGGCGGCACGTCGTGCGGCAGATAGTCGACGACTTGCAGACTGGCCCACCGGGTTTCGACGGTCATGGTGCCGTCGACATAGCGCTGCGACAGCGGCAGCCCCGGCCGTTCGGGTGCGATGGTGAAGTGCCCGGCGTCGGGCCCGCCCAGCAGGTGCGCGAACACGGCCGCCGAATCCGGTTCGGGGTGGCAGAACCAGGTGACCGTCCCGTCCGGCGTGACCAGGGCCTTCGCGCGCGGGCCGGCCAGCATGGTCAGCCTTTCGATTCGAGGGGCCGAAGCACCCGCCAGCCAGGTGCGCCGCTCTTCGAGCAGGAACGCCAGGGCCTTGGCCACCTCCTCGGTGCTGGCCACGCGATATCCGGCGAGGCTGGTGCCCTCGCCGACCTTGATGCCGAGATCGGGGCCGGACAGCCTCGCGAACGCCTTCTCGTCGGTGACGTCGTCACCGAAGAAGACCGCCGCCGAGGCGCCCTCCTGATGCCGGATGATGTCGAGGGCCGCGCCCTTGTCGGTCTGGATGACGGCGAGTTCGATGACCGCCTTGCCCTCGGTCACCTGGACGCCCACCCAGCTGGCCGGGCCCTGCCGGGCCTGCTGCAACGCGCGCCGGCCCACCTCGGGGGCGGCGTTGCGAACGTGCAGCGCCACGCTGGCGGGCTTGATCTCGACCGTGGCGCCCGGATTGTCCGCGGCGATGCCGGCCAGTGCGTTCTGCACTTCTTGCAGAAGCTGTTTGGCGTCGTTGTCGATGGCGTGCACGAAGCCGACGTCGAATTCCGAGCCGTGGCTACCGATCAGCTGCACCTCGACCGGGAGCCGGGACAGCGCCGCGAGATCTCGCAGTGCCCGGCCGGAGATGACGGCCGCTGTGGTAGCGGTCAGACCGGCGAGTGCGCGTAACGCGCTCACCGATTCCCGATGGGGATAGGCTTTCGCCGGGTCGGACACGATGGGCGCGATCGTCCCGTCGTAGTCCGAGGCGACAAGTAGCCGTGGCATGCGGGCTACTGCCGCCAACGCACGGCGAAGTTCCTGTGGCAGATCCTGTGCGCTCACGCATCCAACCTATAGATCGGAGGAGAAATTTCAGGGCGCGGGAAACTTTACTGGGTAGGGTTTGCCCGCCGGTTCGCGCAGTGATACGAGACGTTTACGTTCGCCTCGCCGTGCGCATTCCTGATTGTGCGGTCTCCTGCCGTACGTTAGCTGGCTTGCCACGCGCAGCGCCGGGCAAACCTAGCCGGATTCGCCACTCAGCAGCAGGTCAACGGTCAGCTCGAGGCGTTCTGTGACGTCCGTCGCGGACGCCCGGCGAGTGAGCCAGGCGACGAGATTGGACAGCCACACGTCGCTGATCACTCGCGCGATGGCGAGATCGCGATCCGAGGACTCGTCGTCGTCGTTCATCGCGCGGGCGAAGAACCGGTCCATCACCCGGCCGACGCGGTCGACCTCGGCGGCGGCGGAGGCGTCGGCGAACATGAACGCGCGCGTCATGGCCTCGGTGAGCAGCGGATCGCGCTGCATGGCGCGAGTGACCTGGGTGAGCAGCAGGTGCATGCGCTCGCGCGGCGTCTGCCCGGCCAGCGGTTTGCGCTTGTTGTCGAACTGCTCGAATTCCCGGGCCAGGGCCGACACCAGCAGGTGCACCTTGGAGGGGAAATACCGGTACAGCGTGCCCACGGCGACATCGGCGCGCTCGGCGACCGCGCGCATCTGCACCGCGTCGTAGCCGCCCTTCGAGGCCAGTGCGAGGGTGGCGTCGAGGATCCGCTTACGGCGTTCGCGCTGGGCGGAGGAGCTGAGTTCGTCCTCGCTGAGCGTGGTCACCGGTGTGGCACGCGGGCGGGTTCCGTTCCGCGCCCCCGAGTCGCCTGACTGCTCTCGGGAGGGACTGGCCATTGGTGAAAGTCCTTTCCTGGAAACGTCGTTATTGCGCCTGTGCCGTCGGTGCTGCGTGGACCGGCGGTGTCTTGACTTCCGCCCGACGAGGATATTAGAACATGTTCTAGGTGTGGGAGTCACGCCGGAGAGGCGGGAGGCAGTGTGACCATCGCCACCACTGACGAGCATAAAGCCGTTCAGGAGTCGATGCGCGGATGGGCGGCGGCCGTCCGCCCGATTGCAACAATGCGCGGCGGGACGCCTGGATATTGGCGTACGTACTGGCCGAGTCTGGTCGGGCTCGGCATCTTCCGCGTCGCGGTCGACGAGGACGCCGGGGGTGCCGGCGGTTCCGTCGGCGACCTGGCCGTGTTGGTCGAACAGGCGGCGCATGATCTGGTGGGCGGGCCGGTGTCGACGACCGCGCTCGCCGGCCTCGTTACCGGCGGCGTGCTGGACGAGGATACGCCCTGCGGCGTCGCGCTGGGTGACCCGGTTGCGGTGCCCGGCAACGGAACCGGTGAGGTCGAGCTGACCGGTGTCTGGGAGACGGTGCTGGGGGCCGCGGCGGATACGGCCGTGCTGCTGCCGATCGAGGTTCCGGCGACGGGTGCCGACGCGGGCGCGGAAGGTTCCGGCGGGCGGCGGCTGTGGTGCCTCGTCGAGGCGGGAGCCGCAGGGTTGCGCGTCGAGGACCTGCCGCCGCTGGACGCGAGCACTCCGCTGGCGCGGGTGCACGGCGCGAACGTGCGGGTCGCCGCCGATCGCACCTTCGAAACCCCTTACGCGGTAAACGATCTCGTCGCCGCGCTGGTGGCCGCGGAGCTGGCGGGAATCGCCGGCTGGTGCCTGGAGACGGCGACCGAGTACGCCAAGGTGCGCGAGCAGTTCGGCCGGAAGATCGGTGAATTCCAGGCCGTCAAACACCTCTGCGCGTGGATGTTGTGCCGCGCCGAGCAGATTCGCGCGGTCGCCGCCGACGCCGCCGCTGCCGTGGACAACCGCAGCGACGAACTGCCGCTGGCCGCCGCGATCGCGATGTCGATAGCCCTCGACGCGGCGGTGGAGACGGCCAAAGACTGCATCCAGGTGCTCGGCGGCATCGGGTTCACCTGGGAGCACGACGCGCATCTGTACCTGCGCCGGGCCGTGGCGCTGCGCCAGCTGCTCGGCGGCGGCGCGGTCTGGCGGGCCCGGGTGACCGAGCTGGTGCGTGCCGGTCGACGGCGCACGGTGGGTCTGGATCTCGGCTTCGGCGAGGACGCCGCGACCGAGAGCGCGGCCTGGGACGCGCTGGGACTGGACGCGGCCGGAGCCGCCGAGCTGGCCGCGGAGCTGGCGCGCATCGGCGCCCTGCCCGCCGAGCAACAGCGAGACGCGTTGGTGGACACCGGTTTACTGGCGCCGCACTGGCCGCCGCCGTACGGCCGCGGGGCCGGGCCGATTCTGCGCACCCTGATCGACGAGCAGGTGCGCGCGGCCGGAATCACGGTGCCGGACATCCAGATCGGCAACTGGGCGGTGCCGACGCTGCTCCAGCACGGCACCCCGGAACAGATCGAGCGCTTCGTGCATCCGACGCAGCGCGGCGAGGTGATCTGGTGCCAGCTGTTCAGCGAGCCCGAGGCCGGGTCGGACCTGGCGGCGTTGCGCACCACCGCGACTCGGGTCGAGGGTGGCTGGAAGTTGCAGGGGCAGAAGGTCTGGACCTCGCTGGCGAACGTGGCCAACTGGGCGATCTGCCTGGCCCGCACCGATGCGAGCGTGCCCAAGCATCGCGGGATCAGCTACTTCCTGGTCGACATGAGCAGCCCGGGGATCGATATCCGGCCGCTGGTGCAGATCACGGGCGAGGCGAAGTTCTCCGAGGTCTTCCTCGACGATGTGTTCGTCCCCGACGACTGCCTGGTCGGCGAGCTGGGCGCGGGCTGGAAGATCGCCCGCTCCACCCTGTCCGCCGAACGAGTCGCCATGGGCGGCAGCGGAATCGGCGCGGAGCTGGAGCGGTTGATCGCCACCGCGCCGAGCACCGGGCCGGGCGCGGAATTGATCGCCGACCGCCTCGGGGCACTCGTCTCCGAATCGGTCGCTGGATTATTGCTGGAAACCAGGGCCGCGCAGCGAATACTGGCCGGAATCGATCCCGGTCCGCAGAGCAGCGTGCGCAAACTGGTCGGTGTCCGCCATCGTCAGGCGGTCGCGGAATTTGCCGTCGAACTCGCGGGAGTGGCGGGTGCTCAGGAATCCGATGTGGTGAAAGAATTCCTGTTGACGCGCTGTTTGTCGATCGCGGGAGGTACCGAGCAGATCCTGCTGACCGTGGCCGGGGAACGAATTCTCGGGCTCCCGCGCGAATCGCACGGCTAAGTCCACACCTCACACGGGAGCATTGCATTGGACTTCAACAGGGATGAGAGCCAGGACGCTGTCGCCGAGGTTGTCGTAAGTTTGCTGGAACATACCGACGCCCGCGATATCGAATTGTGGCCGAAAATTGTCGACAGCGGTCTGCTGGCGGTCGCCCTACCGGAACGCTACGGCGGCGACGGGATGGGACTGCCGGAGGTCTCGGCCATGCTGACCGAGCTGGCGACCGACGCCGTGCAGGTCCCGGCCCTGGCCACACTCGGCTTCGGCGTGCTGCCGCTGCTGGCGCGGGCCCCGGAAGCGCTGGCGGACAAGGTCTTTCCGGCGGTCGCCGAGGGCGCGGTGCTCACGGCGGCGCTGCACGAGCCGGGCGCGCCGTTCGCGGTCAAGCCGGTGACGGTCGCCGCGGCCGACGGTGACGTGGTGCGGATCAGCGGCCGCAAGGTGGCCGTGCCGTATGCCGATCGGGCCGGGTGGCTGCTGATCCCGACCGATTCCGGCATCGCCGTGGTCGAGGCGGGCACGCCGGGTGTCACCGTGCGCGAGACACCCGCCTCCACCGGCGCGCCGGAGTTCTCGGTATCGCTGGATCAGGCGGAGATCCCGGCCGGGCAACTGCTGCCCGACGGCCTCGACGACCTGCACCGACTGGCCCTGGCGTCGATCGGCTCGGTCGCCGACGGGCTGCTGAAGGGCGTGCTCACGCTCACCGCGGAGCACGTACGCACCCGTCGTCAATTCGGCCGCCCGCTGGCCGAATTCCAGGCGGTCGCGCAGCAGATCGCCGACGTCTACGTCGTCTCGCGGACGCTGCACGCGGCCGCACTGTCCGCCAATTGGGCGCTGGCACAGGATGATCGGACGCCCGAACAGCAGGCACGCATCGATGACGACCTCGATGTGCTCGCCTACTGCGTCGCCTCGGATTTGCCCGTGGCCATGCAGAAGTGTCACCACCTGCACGGCGGTATCGGGGTGGACATGACCCACCCGCTGCATCGCTACTACTCACAGGCCAAGGACATCGCCCGCTGGCTCGGCGGCGCGTCGTTCCGGCTGGATCGATTGGGAGCCAGATGTTCATCGACCTAACGGCCGAACAGCGCCGGCTGCGTGACGAATTACGTTCCTACTTCGCCGATCTCGTGACGCCGCAGGAGGCGGCCGAGATGTCGGTGAACCGGCACGGCGACGCCTACCGGGCGGTGGTGCGGCGCATGGGCCGCGACGGCCGGCTCGGCGTGGGCTGGCCGAAAGAGTTCGGCGGCCAGGGTTTCGGCCCCGTCGAACAGCAGATCTTCTACAACGAGGCGGCCCGCGCGGACGTGCCGCTGCCGCTGGTCACGCTGATGACGGTCGGCCCGACCCTGCAGCAGTTCGGCACCGCGGAACAGAAGAAGAAGTTCCTGCCCGCGATCCTTTCCGGCGACGTGCATTTCGCGATCGGCTACTCCGAGCCGGAGGCCGGCACCGACCTGGCCAGCCTGCGCACCAGCGCGGTGCGCGACGCGAACGGCGACTGGATCGTCAACGGGCAGAAGATCTTCACCACCGGCGCGCACGAGGCCGACTACGTGTGGCTGGCCTGCCGGACCGGATCGGTGGAGTCGCGGCATCGCGGCATCACGATCCTGATCGTGGACACCAAGGATCCGGGCTACTCGTGGACGCCGATCATCACCTGCGACGGCGCGCACCACACCAACGCCACCTACTTCGACAACGTGCGGGTCCCTGCCGACATGCTCGTCGGCGAGGAGAACCGCGGCTGGAAGCTGATCACCACCCAGCTCAACCACGAGCGGGTCAGCCTCGGCCCGTCCGGCAAGATCGAGCAGCTCTACGACCGGGCGCACGATTGGGCGCAGCGCCAGGGTGTGCTCGGTGAGCCGGATGTGCGGCGGTCGCTGGGCCGCATGCACGCCATGGTCCGGCTCAACGAACTGCTGAACTGGCAGGTCGCCGCCAACGCCGACCACGCGGCCGACGATCCGGCCGGGGTGATCGCGGACGCCTCCGCGACCAAGGTCTACTCGACCGAATCGCTGCAGGAGGCCGGGCGGCTGGCGGAGGAGATCGTCGGGCGCTACGGCGATCCGGCCGACGACGCCACCGGCGAGCTGCTGGCCTGGCTGGACCGCCGCACCAAGCAGAACCTGGTGGTGACCTTCGGCGGCGGCGTCAACGAGGTCATGCGCGAACTCATCGCCACCGCCGGGCTGAACCTGCCGCGCGTACCGAGATAGGAGTTTCCAGTGCCGGAAACCGTGACAGCGGACGAGATCGTCGCCGCCGGGGAACGGATCATGCAGGCGGGGGAGTGGGGGGGGGGGGGGGGGGGGGGGGCCCGGCGGCCCCCCCCCCCCCAAGACAACGAGGGCGGGGCGGGGGGG
>NZ_JARWOP010000071.1 GCF_029868745.1 Nocardia wallacei
CGGCCTCCACCTGGTCGAGCTTGGCGGAATCGAACCCGACGCCCCAGCCCAACCCCCAACCCCACAACCCCACACCGGACCCGCGCGCGGCGGCCGCCGCCGTGCCGGTCGGGGTCGAGCCCGTCGCGGCGGCGAACCGGGCCGAGCCCGAACGGACCGTGGACCGGGTCCGGGAGGACCCCGCGCCCGTGATCTTCGAACCCGAACCGGTGCTCGCCGCCACCGGTGGCCGCCACGCGGTCGCCAACGGTCATGTGGCGCACCGGGTGTCGGCGATCTCGACGCCTCGTGCGACGGCCTCCGTGGGTGGGCGCTCGATCAGCGGGCGCGTCCGCCGCGAGGACGGCCGGGCGGTGTCCGGTGCGGCGCTGACCCTGATCGACCAACGCGGACATCAGGTTTCGCGCGCCACCGGCGACGGCGGCGGCACCTACACCATCGAGCCGCCCACACCCGGCGGCTACGTGCTGATCGTGTCGGCGAGCGGGCATCAGCCCACGGCCGTCAACGTCACCGTCGACGGCAGCCCGCAGCACCTGGATCTGACGCTGCAGGGTTCCGGCGAGCTGACCGGCACGGTGCGCACCGCCGGCCGCCGCGAGCCGGTCGGCGGCGCCACGGTGACGGTGACCGACCTGCGCGGCGATGTGGTCGGCGCGGCCGTCACCGCCGCCGACGGCGGATACGTCTGCCACGGCGTGGTGTCCGGGACCTACACCCTCGTCGCGGTCGCCCCGCACATGCGGCCCACGGCGACCACGCTGACCATCCCCGACAGCGGCCAGTTGCGCTTCGACGTCGAGCTGGCGTCGATGGCGCGGCTGTCCGGCGCGGTCCGGGCCGCGGGACGGCCGGTGCAGGACGCGCAGGTCACCGTGCTCGACGCGAGCGGAACCGCGGTCGGCTCCGCCCGCACCGACGCCGAGGGCCGCTACTGCGTGACCGACCTGCCCGAGGGCGACTACACGGTCGTGGCCCGCGGCTACCCGCCGGTGACCGGCCGGGTGCACGTCAGCGGCGGCGACGTCGACCACGACGTGCGCCTCGGCTACGACGACCAGCATGTGGAGCTGTCATGAGTGGATTGACCGCACAGATTCGAAACGCCGACGGATGGCCCGTGGCCGGGGCGGTACTGACCGTCACCGGCCTCGACGGCCGGCAGCTGGCTCGGGCGGTGGCCGACGAGACGGGGGCGGCCACCACCGAGGCACTGCCCGCCGGCATGCACACCGCCGTGGTCACCGCGCCCGGCCACAAGCCGATCGCGCAGATCGCCCGCGTGTCGGAGGCGGGTGCCGGGACACTCGGGGATATCCGGCTCGAGCCGGAGGCGGGCTCGGTCGAGCTGCCGCCCGCCGGGCCCTGGACCATCGACCCGGTGCATTCGACGGTCGTCGCCACCGCGCGCCACCTCGGCATCGCGAGCATCAAGGCCCGCTTCGCCGATGTCGGCGGGCGGCTGGACGTCGCCGAGAACTTCGAGCACACAACGGGATACGCCGAGATCAAGGCGGCCAGCATCGACACCGGCGTCGGCATGCGCGACGACCACCTGCGCACGGCCGACTTTCTCGACGTGGAGCGGTATCCGGTCATCGGATTCACCGGTAACGGCCTGCGCCGCACCGGCGCCGACAGCTGGATCATGGCGGGCGAGCTGGAACTGCACGGCGAGCGCCGCCCGATCGATCTCACCCTCACCTACGGCGGCTACGGCCCCGATCCGTGGGGTGGCGTGCGCGCCGCCTTCCACGCCGAAACCCTGTTGCGCCGTGACGATTTCGCCATCGACTACAACGCGGTCGTGCGGGCGGGCGTGGCCGCGGTCGGCACCACCGTGAAGATCGACCTCGACATGGAATTGGTGCAGGGCGACCGGCTGCCGGAGATGTAGCCGCCCTCAGCCGCTCACCGAATTCAGCAGCATCGGCAGGGCATTGCGCATCTGGGCCGTCCAGGCGTCCCAGTTGTGGCCCTGGCCCGGCTTGTCGGGTTCGCCGTGCGCGAGCGGTTTGTGCTGGGCCACAAATATTGTTGCGACACAGTGGATTTCGCGGGGGTCAGTCCCGCACGACCGCGTAACGGGCACAGGCGAATTCGCCGTTTGTCGCCAACTCGGTGAGCTTCAGCTCGATGTGGCGGGGGAGCAGGGGCGCGCCCGCGCCGAGGGTGACGGGTGCGATGGAGACGCACACCTCGTCCAGGAGTCCGTGGTCGGCGAACTGACCGGCGAGGTCGCCGCCGCCGACCACCCACAGGTTCTTCGCGCCGGCCGCCTCCGCCATCTCCTTGTACACGGCGGGCACCGGGTCCTGCGTGAAGCGCACATCGGCGTCGGTGCGGGGCGGGAACGTGCGGTGGGTGAAGACCCATGCGGGCATGTCGTAGACCCAGGGTTCGCCGCTGTCGAGAACCCATTGATAGGTGCTGGCGCCCATACAGATCGCGCCGATGTCCTTGATGAATTCGTCGTAGCCCATCGGTCCGTCGCCCTCCACGGTGCGTGACAGCAACCAGTCCAACGAATGGTCGGGTGTCGCGATGAAACCGTCGAGGGTGGTCGCTGTGTAGTAGGTGGTGTAGGGCATGGTCAGCCTCGCTCTCGTAGCCACATGATGGGGTCGCCGCTGTCTATTTCTGTTGTGCTGCCGGATAATTCGCCGCGCAGCCAATGCCGGACCAGCTGCCTGCGGTGCGCGGAGAAGGTGAGTACGTGTGCGACGACGCTTCCCAGCACGAAGCTCTCGGGCGGCTCGCACAGCGCGTCGATGAGGGTGTCGCCCCAGCCGCCGCGGCGGTCGATGCCGCGGATCGTCTCGAGCCAGCGCGGACCCACCTCGTCGAGCCGGCGTATCAGGGTCGGCAGGTCGTCGGGCTGTCGGCGCGGGGTGTCGTCGCCGTCGATGGAGGCCAGCCAGACCTCCTTCGTCCAGATCAGGTGGTCCAGGGCGGTGGCGATCGAATCGTCCGGGCCGTCCCAGTCGAGCACGGCGTGCGTGCCCCGGTCGCGCCGGTACTGCTCCTCGTCGAGGCCGCCGGCCAGCCGCAACAGTGTCCGGGTGTCGTCGAGATCGTGGTGGACGAGCAGCGAGGTCGGGTCCATGTCGTGCCTGCCTTTCGGTTCCCGCTCCACCCACAGCGACATCGGCGGATGGAAGTGAATGCCGTTCGCCGCGGCCAGCCAGTGCCGCCGCGCGGTGGCGGAGGTGGCGCTGGGCGGATGCCCGTACGCGCGGCTGAAGGCCCGGCTGAAACCCTCCACCGAGTCGTAGCCGGCCGCGAACGCCACGTCGGTCACGGAGGAGCCGGTACTCAGCTGCCACGCCGCCCGCTCCAGCAACACCCGGCGCCGCAATGCGACCGGCGATTCCCCGGTCCCGCGGGAGAACTGGCGGGCGAAGTGGTAGGGCGAGGCGAAAGCGTGCTGGGCCATAGCGCTCAGCGTGGCGTTGTCCTCGTCCAGTACGGCGTCGAGGAGTTCGCGCAGCCGGTCACGTCCGTTGGTCACGGTTGACAGTCTGGTACGTGCAGCTGAGCCCGCGCATGACCGATCTTGCGCAGGTCGTCCGAGCTTGGGGCGACGGTAGGCCCTAGGCGCGATCAGCCTGGAGCTGCTACGCCGCTACCTGGTCAACGTGCACGCGGAGTTCGGCGGCGGCGTGGTCGAGCCACACTGGGCGCCGTACTTCGACCTCGCTCGGCAGTGCGAGATCTCGGCCGCTCGGCTCGCGATGGTGGGGTACAACGCGCATCTCACCGTCGATCTGGCGTATTCCGTTGCGGCAGTGCGTACCCGGCCCGACAACGCGGGCGACTTCTTCAAGATCGTGGACGGTATCGCCTCGGCCGGTTTCGTAATCGTCGACCTGACGAAGGCCGTGTACGGCGGCGATCTCGGACCGCTGTGGCGGCTCTACTTCGTCGGGGAAGGGCTGGATCTGCTGGCGGGTCAAGGGGTCGCGACCAGGCCGCTGCTGCGGATTGTCGACCTGGGATACAACGTCGTCGTCTTCGGGAACGGGCTGGCGCTACAGGATCCGAACACCCGCGAGGCCGCGGCGGTGGAGATTCGGGCGCTGTACGACACCGCGAACGTCGCCTTCGAGGTGTTGGCGGCGCTGCGCGGGTTGTGAGTCGTCGTGGGCTGGTTCAGCCGCCGTGGGGCCGTTGTAGTTGATGCCACGGGCAGTAGGTGTCGATGGTGGCCGCCAGGAAGGTATACGGATACTCCACCGAGTCCCGGAGGTTCTCCGCCAGCCGAACCTGATTGGCGGCCGAATTGCCGTTGGCGTCCAGCCACCCGCACTCCGCGTGCGCCAACTGGATGGCGGCATCCTGCCGCACATGGTCGGCGTCCTTCAGATGGCTCTTGTCCAGGAATTGGCTGTCGACCGGACTGCGATCCGGGCGGACTCCCCGACTGGCCGAGGTGGGATCGCCCGGGTCCGCATGGGCCGATGCGATACCGAGGGACATGAGCGCACTCGTGACAGCAGCTACCGCAACGGCGCGAAAAATCCTGTTGTGCATGGTATTTCCGGTGTCTTCGTCTACTAGGCCGAGTCGGCGACCGAGCGGTGCCGAGCATCCGGTATCGGCTTAGCCACCACCGGCCCCCGTTCATGGTCCGATCTCATCATCGAGTTGTTGACAGCAGCAATGTATTCCGTCACTCCGCAACACCCCACAGATCTGTCATTCTTCACCGTTCGGTAGCCGGGCGGATGCGGGATCGGAGAGAAGGTGACCTTGGGCAGCGGGGTTGACGACCAGTCGCAGGCAACTGGGGGCTTTGGACTCTATCCCACCCAGCCCACACCCAGCACCTTCCCAGCCCTGGGTACCGCTAAGCCCCCGCTACCCCACCGACACTCGCGTCCCACCGGACCACGCGGAATCGTGGAACTCGACGGCGGCAGGCACCGTTCCCGCGGGAACATCGAACACCAGCACCACGGAGACCCTGTTGCCCGGGTTTATCTCGGTCACGATGTTCTTGTTCACGTTCAATTCGGCGACCGTGTCGTTCGAGTACAGGTTCCCGTGATCGTCGACCAATTTCTGGTTCTCCCCGAAGTATGTCTGCGGTTGGTCTCCGGTGTTCGCGACGTCGACATGCACCAGGACATACTCGCCCTGGGCATTCTTCCGCAAGTACTCATTGTCTCCGACCGTGGCGACAGCCGGGTCGACACCGGTCACCACGAACCCGAACTTCCCATCCCTGACCTCCGACCCGACCGGCTGCGCACTCGTCCGCGCGGCCCCTTGCTCGGCGACCTCGCGAGTAGCGCTGGTGAACAACACCGCGCACCCCCCGAACAGCAGCACGACAAGCACGACGAACCCACCCAGAACCCACGGCCACACCCGCCGCTTCTTGGGCGGCGGAGCCTGATACGGGCCATACGGCGGCGTTCCATATTGTGCGGGCGGAACATTCCGAGGCGGCATATTCGACATCGAACCCACCCCTCCTTCATATCGATCCGTTGAATGGTGCTGCCCGCACTGCCACTCCCCGAACAAGCAATGCGAACAACCAGCAGATCGCCAGTCTGATGCCGCGAGTTACCGAAAAATTGCCAATTGCCCGCACTGATGACCTTCAGCCCGGGCATCGCCACCAACAGCCCCACCTCGTGTGACGTAATGCCCTATTTGTCGAGCCGTCGGCAGTGATGGCTGAATATTGGCCGGTGACGAATATTTCCTAGCTTCTCGCTACCGGTGGAACTCACCTTCGCCCGAAATGCTCGATCGTGCGCCTGCCGATCGCCGCACTGAGCGCATCGAGTTCCGCCAGGACATCGACGGCGGCCCAGATGCGGTTGCGCTTGTTCGCGGACAGGACCTCGAGGACGCCGGCCTCGGTCAATCTGCCGAGAGCGCGGTAGGTGCTGCTTTCATTGGTACCCGAAATGCGTTGTGCTGTATCGGCGTTGAGGATGGGGGCGTCGAGTAGCGCCGCGAGCAGTGTCTCGTCCGCGGACTTCGCGCGAGGGCGAACGATGGAGCGCCAGCGATCGGGCAGTTCGGATAGCGACCGCGCGGAATCCTGGGCAGCCTCGCTGGCATGAATGGTCGCGTGGGCGACATACTCGACAAAACCGTCGGCGTTTCCGGCTCGGTAGCTGTCGAGCTGAGAAAAATACCGTCTCGTGTCGGCAAGCATGGCCGAGGCCAGTGGCACCGTGACGCGGCGGGTGAGGCCTCGGCGGCGCAGCACAGCGCTGATCAGCGCGCGCCCGATGCGCCCGTTGCCATCGGTGAAGGGGTGCACCGACTCGAACTGTGCGTGTGCGATCGCTGCTTGCGCCAGGATCGGTAGATCTGTGCGGTTTGCGAAGACCACCAGATCGTCCATCAGTCCGGGGACGAGGTCGGGGGGTGGCGGAACGAACATCGCGTTGATCGGTGTGTAGTCGCTGCCGCCGATCCAGTTCTGGACGTCGCGAAAGCGGCCGGAATCCTGGGCGGAATAGTAGTCGGGGGCCATCAGAAGTTTGTGTGCGTCGAGCAGCGCTCGGATGCTGATGGGGCCGGAACTGGCTGTATCGACCATGGCGATCAGGGCCTTGACCGCAGCGTGCTGAGACTTGGCCTCGGCGCTCGCGTTACCTCCGGCTACGGCTTTGCCGAATGCGCGCCATCCCGCGTCGATGTGTTCGATCTTGGACGAGGCGACGGACTCGCTGCGGATCAGGAAGTCGGCGAGTGGGGCCAGATGGTCGCCGAAGCCGGCCTCGAGCCGGGCAACGGCGATCACAGCCGCCTCATGGGCCCGCGCCACCGGTCCGACGGGGTCGTACCGAAGGTCGGCGATGGCTGGTGGAATCGACACCGAGAAGCGTTCCAGAGTGCGATCTTCCCGCGAGCCCTGCCGACGGCCTGGGCTCCAAGGCCGTTCTTCGGTGCGGTGTGGTGGCCAGTCCACGGTGACCTCTCGGAGTAAGTGCAAGCTGGACGAGTCATACTGTACTTTAGTAATACTGAAGTACAGTATGGGGTCGTTGCTGTACTTTAATGGAGCATTCGATTTGGCTTCACTTCTCGCAAGCGATGCCGTTGTTGTCACCGTCGAGGCCTGGGCGGTAGCCAGGGTCACCCTTGTGTAGTGGGGTTGCGCCTGCGGCTTTGGCTTCCTTGCAGGATTTGTAATAGGGCTTCGGGGTGGACGTCGGGGCGGGCGGTTTGGTGGTTTTGGGGGTGGGAGGTGGTGGGGTGGTGGTTGGTGCGGGTTCGGGTGGGGCGGCGGATTGTGGGGGTGGTTCGGCTGCGGGGGCGTTGGTGTCGAGGGGGCCGTCGGCGGGGGCGAGTGTGGTGGGTTCCGGGGCCGAGGGGATTGCGGAGGTGCTGGAGGTTGCGGATTCCGCGGGTAGTGCGTTGGGAGTGACGGTGTTGCTGCATGCGGTGAGGAGGCCGAGCCCGACAGCGGCGATGGCGAGGGCGGTGCGCGATAGGGACAACGAAATTTCCTGTCGAAGCGACGTTTTGGGGCTTGTGTGGCGCCGCTGTTGTTACAGTGCGACAGCGAGTTACGCAACAGCAAGCCGACTGGCGGCGCGTCTACCAGGCCCGCTACGCGACCCGCTCGATCAATCCCAGAAGCTGAGCCGCGAGCGGACGACCGACGGCTATCGTGCTGTCCGACCTCGAGCTATGTGCACCGCCGCCCAGTTCGACTACCACCGCACCGCTTTCGCGGGCGATGACCACGCCTGCCGCAGTGTCCCAAGGCTTGTTGGAGAGGCTGACACACGCGTCGGTACGACCCTCCGCCACCCACACCAGATCGAGTGCGGCCGAACCGAACATACGTACGCGCTCGACACCGGCGGCCAGTGCCGTCGTAATGCCAAGGCGCCGCACGTTCTTCGGCTCGGCATCAGCACCGGTGGCGTAGTCGCCTATCGAAACGATTGCGTCACGCAGCTTTCCGCAGTCGCTGGCGTGAATTCGCCGTCCGTTGCAGAACCCGCCGCCACCTTCCGCCGCGAAATATTCCATCCCCAGAAACGGAGCCGAGACAACACCGACCGTCGGAACACCGTCCTGGATCAACCCCAGCGACACCGCGCACAGCGGTAGACCGTGGACGTAATTCGACGTCCCATCGATGGGGTCCAGCGCCCACACCCGGCCTGTACCCGGGTCGACCGAACCGTCGTCGCTCTCCTCCCCGAGAAAGCCGACCCCAGACGTCTCCCGATCGAGAAACCCCCGGATGTGCTCCTCGATACGTCGATCGAGATCAGTAACGAAGTCGCGATCACCTTTAAGCTGAACGGCCCCTCGTTCGGCGCTGGCAAGCAGTTCAGCACCCTCGGCAACCGCGGCACGGGCGATCGCCATCTCGTCCCGATAGTCCGTCATCCCGGAGTAACCTCCTGCGCGCTCGACCATATGGCCTCGAATATCTCGGCAAACGTATCGAAGATGCCCGGCTCGACAGACTTGCGGGCCACGAAGGTCGGTGATTCGACGCCTCTGGCGGAGGGGAGGTAGGGCTGTACGACGCAACGGACACCGTCGATGATCGTGATGTTGAAGCGGGGTATTTCGTCGTATGTGCGGATCTGTATCGCACCGGCGAAGGCTTCGGCTCGCCGCTGAACCCGGGACAGACTTTGCATGTTCAGCGTGGTCAAGTTGGAGAGGACGGTGCTGGTATGGCCTTCCTCGCGCTCACGCTCTTGGATGTGGTTCCCGTCGGGATCCAGGAATAGACAGCGCAGAACGCTTCCGGACCTCAACAATCGCGACAGGTCTGTGTCGCAAAGGTGTTGGCAGAGCAGATTCAACGAAAGACCGACCATATCGATCCGGCGGGCCTCCTCGAACAAGGCACTGGGAGGCATAGCTTGCAGGAATCCCGCTCGGCTGGTGTACACAGCTTCGATCCCCGCCAGTGGGGTGGAGAACTGCGCCGCCGAGAGCGTCACTGGATGTGGGAGCGCGGCAGGGTCGGCGCATTCGGCGAACAGCTCCGTCACGGTCCATCCAGGGAACATCGCTTCCAGAACACGGCAGTGGTGCGGGTACGGCAAGTTCGTCAGGTTCCCGGAGAGCCAGCGGTAGAACTGCGCCTTCCCGGGACCCGCACCGACCAACTCGGGCTCGGTGTCTCGAGCGGCTCGGTCGTACGCCTCGTTGAAGGCCGCCACAGTCTGGAGGTGTCGTTGTTGGAGTAAGGCTTTCAGTACGGTGCCCATCCGCGATGCCGCCTCTCGCTGTCCCCGGTGCGACGCATCATAACGAAGAAGAGCCACAGAAGAGACGACCTTCGCGTCGAAGGGTCAAGATGATCCCTCGACGGCGACGCGAGCAGACCGTATTCGTCCGCAAACTTCTGATCAACCAGTTGGCATAGGACGGAGGCGGGCAAGTTGGCAGGCGAACCTAAACGACGAATTCAGATCGAATCAGGCCCTTTGAGGCTGGACTACCAAGCCGGCTCCGAGCAGGCGCGGAGTGTGGCATTCGAACTCGCCCAGGCAGATCCCAGGCTGCTGGTCATTGTTGACGACGACGTGAGTGCAGACTTGCCCCCGCTTCCATGTTCCGGCCTGTGGGACTAGAGGCATCCAATGCTCATACCTGCCGGGGAACCTCTGTGCCGCAAGGAAGGTGTGCTGTGAATTCATCAGATCCGTTGAGCCACAAGACCTTCGTCCATGCGGAGGGGAAACTTGCCGAGTTCATGTGCTGTGTCTACTTGATGGGTTTGACCAGGGAGCGTGCCGAGGAACTCCGAAGCATTCATCAGCACCATCGGCTGGATGATTGCGTTGTACATTTGGAGGCGGCTTACCTGCTGCTCAACGCGGATGCAGAAGACTGAGCTTCACTACTCAGTCCGGCTCGTGCACGTCTGGTCCTCGTTCGGGGGCGTACAAATCCTCGATCTCCTTGGCGTACTTTTCCCCGATCACCCGGCGCTTGAGTTTCATGGTGAGGGTTAGTTCGTCGCCGCCTGGTTCCCAGGATTCGGGGAGGATTCGGAAGCGCTTGATTTGTTCTACGCGGGATAGGGCTGCGTTTCCTGCGGCGATGCCTCGGGCGATTCGGTCGAGGAGTTCGGGGCCGGTGGCCTGGGCGGGTTCGGTGTCGAGGACTATGAGGGCGGTGTTGTAGGGACGGGCGTCGCCGATGGTCGCGATGGCGCCGATCGAGGGGCAGTGGGCCTTGATGGTGTTCTCGATGTGTGTGGGCGACATGTTCTTGCCTGCCGCGTTGATGATGAGTTCTTTCTTACGGTCGAAGACGGTGAAATAACCGTTGTCATCGATGGTGATGATGTCGCCGGTGTGCAACCAGCCGTCGGAATCGATTGCCTCGGCGGTCTTTTCCGGCTCGCCGCGGTAACCCTTCATGACCAAGGGGCCGCGGACGAGGAGTTCGCCGTCGTCGGCGAGCCGGGCCGTCATGCCGGGGAGCAGCGTTCCGACCGTCCCCAGCCGGGCCTGCGCGGGGTGGCTGATGCTGCAGATGCAGGTGAGCTCGGACATGCCCCAGATCTCGGTGATGGGGATGCCGAGACCGGCGAAGAAGGCGAGGGTGTCGCGGGGGATGGGCGCGGCGCCGGAGAGGGCCCAGCGGACCCGGTCCAGGCCCAGCTTGGCGCGCAGACCCGAGAGCACCAGTTCGTCGGCGCGAGCCCATTCGTCCTGAAGATCGGCGGGGACGGGGGAACCGGAGATCTTGTGCTCGGCGTAGCGGCTCCCGACCCCGAGTGCCCACTCGATGGCGGTGCGAGTCGCCTCCGGCTCGGCCGCCACCGCGAAACCGATTGCGGCGCGCAGCTTTTCCCACACGCGCGGCACGGCGCCCCAGATCGTGGGCCGCAGATCGGCGAGTGCGGGGCCGATCCGGCTGGGGTCGTCGACGCAGGTGATCTGGGTGCCGAAGACCAGCTGGAAGTACAGCGCGGTGAGCCGGTCGGCGATGTGGGCGGAGGGCATGTAGGACGTGATGGTGTCGCCGAACCGGATGCCGAGCACCTCCTCGACGGCATAACACTCGAACAGCAGGTTGGCATGGGTGGTTTCGACCCCCTTCGGCGCCCCGGTGGTGCCCGAGGTGTAGATCAGGGTCGCCACGTCGTCGGGCCGAACCGCGCGCCAGTTGCTTTCGAAGTCGAAATCCGGTGCGCCGGAGGACATCAGCTCGGTGACGGACATCGTTCCGGCCGGAGCGTCGTCCACGCACACGATGCGATCCAACGGCACGCCGCTCGCCCGCACCCGATCGACGTACTGCGGCTCGCACATCACCACGCGCGCACCGGAATTCGTGAGCACGTGCGCGATCTGCTCCGCGGGCAGCGTGTTGTAGACGGAAAACGAAGTGGCGCCGAGATGTTGGGCGCCGACCTCGAGCGGATAGAACTCGATGCGATTGGCCATCATCAACGCGACGGTGTCACCACGGCGCACCCCGAGCGCCGACAGTCCGGCGGCGACCGCGCGCACCTGATCCGCGTACTCGCGCCAGGTGAGCGTGGCGGCATCGCCCGGCGAGCGCAGCGCCACCGCATCGGGCTCCCGCGCGGCATTGTGCTGGAAAGCGGCACAGAGGGTTTCGAAGCGGGCAGTCATACAGATATCACCCACGCACCCGTTGCTCGACCTTGCGCACCAGCTCGTGGATCCGCGGATCGTTCGCCAGCCGATTGTCCAGCACTACGTTGATCGCGCCCCGCAACAGCGCGTACAGCTCCCAGCCGGCGGGCGCGATGGTGCGGGGAGCCCGGCGTTCGATGCCGTCGGCGATCACCTCGGCGGCCTGACCGGCCGTGATACGGACGTTCAGCGGCCAGGGAAGCATCTCCGCGAGGGCCTGGCCGAGGTCGTCACGGTCGAGGGTGTCGTGCGTCATCTCGGTGTCGACGACGCCGAAATACGCGATACCCGCACTCGCCCCGACGGCGGCGAGTTCCACGCGCAGCGCCCGGCCCAGCTGCTCGACCGCGGCCTTGCTGATCATGTAGGGCGACCCGGCCATGCCGGGCGCGAACGCGGCGCACGACGACACCACCACGACGTGCCCGTGCGTGGCGATCACATGATCCAGCGCCGGACGCACGGTGTTGAACACCCCGGTGAGATTGATGTCGAGAACACGGTCGAAATCGCGGCCGTCCATGGTGCGCAGGGTCGCGGGCCGGGGCACCACCCCCGCATTGGCGACGACGACATCCAAACGGCCGAAATCCTCTGCGACCCTGCCGATCACGTCACGCATCCCGTCGCGGTCGGCGACATCGGCGGCGAAGGCGGCCGCACGGACGCCCAGCCGATCGGCCACCGCCGCCGCACCGTCCTTGTCGATGTCGATGATCGCGACCGACGCACCGCGGCGATACAGCAATACCGCGAGTTCACGGCCGATACCCTGGCCCGCGCCGGTGATCGCGACGACCTTGCCCGCCACGGAATAGTCCGGGCGATCTCCGAGCGCACGCGCCAGCTGTCCGCGTGCCCCCGCGAGAACGGAGCGGGGATCGAGTGCCGAGCGACCCGTCATTGCGCCACCTCGTAGGATCGTGTGTCGAATTTCGCTGTACGACTGCGATATTCGAAGCTCCAGTTGGGATACAGTCCGGCGTTCAGCCCGTCGGGCGTGGTGTAGTAGCTCTTGCAGCCGCCGGTGAGCCAGACGCTGTTCGAACTGCGCCGGGCCATCTCGTCGAGGAACTTCTCTTGCACGTTCGGGCGCACCTCCACCCGGCGCGCACCCGTGCGGCGCACCGTCCGCAAGGCGTCGACGATGTAGGCGATCTGCGATTCGATCATATAGATCGCCGACTGGTTCCCGGCCGCGCCGAACGGCCCGAGTGTCATGAAGAAGTTCGGGAAGCCCGAGATCGCCACGCCCAGATAGCTTTGCGGCTGCTTGTGATACAGCTCCGCCACCGACAGCCCGTCGCGCCCGACATAACGCTCGTACACCGTGGGAATGGGCGTGAATCCGGTGCCGAAGATGAGGGTGTCCACAGGATGTTCGGTCCCGTCGCGCAGCACGATCGACTGCGGCCGCACCTCGGCGATGCCCGCGGTGATCACCTCCACATTGGGCTGGTCCAGCGCGGGGAAGTAGGCGTCGGAGAAGATGGCCCGCTTGCAGCCGATCACATAGTCCGGGGTCAGTTTCCGGCGCAACGCCGAGTCGCGCACCTGCCGCCGCAGCTGCAAGCGGCCCAGCGCCTCGTAAGGGTGCCGGAAACGCTTGTCCACCAGGGAGATCAGTCCGAAGGACTCGATCGCCGCGTACCAGCCACCGCGAACGGCCCGCTGCGCCAGCGGGATACGCCGCAGCAGCGACCGCTCCAATCCCCCTGTCGCCCGGTCCATCCGAGGCACGATCCACGGCGCCGAGCGCTGGAAAACCAGCAGCTTGCCGACCTTCGGCTGGATCTCGGGCACGAATTGCACGGCGGAGGCGCCTGTTCCGATCACCGCCACCCGTTCTCCGGTGAGGTCGTGTTCGTGATCCCAGTGCAACGAGTGGAAAGCCTTGCCCTTGAACGAATCCACACCGGGCAGCTCGGGATACTTGGCCTCCGCGAAGATTCCGGCGGCCGAGATCAGGAAGTCCGCGGTCATTCGCCCGTGCGGTGTCTCGATGCGCCACACCGAGTGCTCGTCGTCCCAGCGCGCCTCGAGCACCTCGGTCTCGAATCGGATGTGCCGCAACACATCGTGCTCGGTGGCGACCCCGCGGAGGTAGTCGAGGATCTCCCGCTGCTTGCCGTAGGTGCGGGACCAGTCCGGGTTCGGGGCGAAGGAGTAGCTGTACAGCTGTGAGGGCACGTCGCACGCACAGCCGGGGTAGGTGTTCGCCTGCCAGGTTCCGCCGAGGTCGGCGGCCCGCTCCAAAACTACGAAGTCGGTGAAACCGGCTTCTCGGAGCTTGACCGCGAGCCCGAGGCCGCCGAATCCGGCGCCGACGACGGCGATGTGGGTGTGCTCGGTACTCATCGGCGGGCCCTTCCGTGCAGGACCGCCACCAGCGTGTCGACCACGGCGTCGATCCGTTCGGTACGACGGAACGTGGTCAGCGGCAGCGGCGACGGAAAGCGTTGCCGTGTAGTGGATTTGGCGTACGCGAATTCCTTCAGACCGTCCGGCCCGTGCACCCTGCCGAACCCGGATCCTCCGACACCGCCCAGCGGCAGTGTGGGAATCGTGGCGTGCGCGACGAACGCGTTGATCGATGTCCCGCCGGCGCGGAGGCGCGCGGCGATTCGCTCACCGTCGCGCCGGGCGAACACGGTGCTGCCCAGCCCGTACGATCCGGCGTTCACCAGCTCGACCGCCTCGTCCATATCGCGGACGCGGGTGACGGTCAGCGTGGGGCCGAAGGTCTCCTCGGTGATCGCGGCGGCGTCCTCCGGCACGTCGGCGAGGATGGTCGGCTGCACGAATTGCCCACGGATGCCCGCGGTTCCGCCCAGCAGGAGGCGTGCGCCGCGGGCGAGCGCGTCCTCGATGTGGCGGCGGATGATGTCCACCTGCTTGGGCATGGTGATGGGACCGATCTTCGACCCGGGCGTACCCGCCTCGATGGCTCGGGCCCGCGCGACCAGTTCGGTGACGAAGCGTTCGTACACCGACGTGTGCACATAGACGCGCTCGACGGCCAGACAGGTCTGCCCGGCATTGGACAGCCCGCCCCAGACGGCGGCGTCGGCGGCCGCCTCCAGATCGGCGTCGGCGTCGACGATCAGCGCGTCCTTGCCGCCGCATTCCATCAGCAGCGGGGTCAGGTTCTCGGCGCAGGCGGCCATCACCCGCTTGCCGGTGGCCGTCGACCCGGTGAAGCCGATCTTTCCGACCGCACTGCGGCACAAGGCGTTTCCGGTTTCACCGAGCCCGGTGACGACCTGGAACACGGGCTGCTCGGGCACGACCCGGGCGAACGCCTGCGCCAGCCGGAGGCCCACGCCGGGCGTGTACTCGCTCGGCTTGAACACCACGGCGTTCCCGGCGGCCAGCGCGAACGACAGCGAGCCCAGCGGAGTGAACACCGGGTAGTTCCAGGGCCCGATCACCCCCACCACGCCGTACGGCCGGTACTCGACGCTCGCGGCGTGGTTGGCGGTGAGCAGACTCGGACGCACCGACCTGCGCCCCAGCACGCGTTCGGCATGGCGGGCCGCCCATCGCAGATGCTCCAGGGCCATCGCGATCTCGAGCTTGGCGTCCGGCACCGGCTTGCCCATCTCCACATGGATCAGCTCGGCGAGTCCCGCACGGTCCCGGGCGATCTCGCCGCGCCACGCGTCCAGGAGCCGGGCGCGCTCGGCGAAACCGGGAGCGGCCCACCAGGTCCCGGCCGGATGCGCCGCGGCGACGGCCGCGTCGACCTCGGCGCGGGTGTGGACGGGATAGACCCCGGTGAGTTCGCCGTCGGCGGGGTTGTGCACCTCGAATGTCGTTGCGGCGCTGAGCTTCGTCGATGCCGTCATCGGCGCACCTCCTATCCGGACGTCGGTGTCCGTCGTGGGATTCACAGGTCGACCACCAGTTCGTCCCCGGCGGCGCGCGAGACGCAGACCAGCATCCGGTCGCGCCGGGCCTGGTCGGTGAGGGTGTGATCGCGATGGTCGACGGCTCCGGCCAGCACTCGCACCTCGCAGGTGCCGCAGTAGCCCTGCCGACACGAATACGCGACGTCGGGAAGCTCGCGGTGGATCGCGGTCAGCGCGGTCTCGTCGGCCCCGACGCGGATCGTCTTGCCGCTGTGCGCCAGCCGCAAGTCGAACTCCTTGCCGTCGACCACCGGCGGCGCGGAGAACCGCTCGGTGTGCAGGGAGCCGGTCGGATTCAGGTCGAACAGGCAGCGCTGGGCTGCGGCGAGCATCGGCGGCGGCCCGCAGACATACACGGCCGCACCGGGTTTCGCGAGAGAGATCAGGGCGGGGACGTCGGGCGGCCCGCATTCGTCGTCGGGCCGGACGTCCGCGCCGGGCAGTTCGTCCAGGAACGGCATCGTCTCGCGGGAGCGCCCGGTGTACACCAGATGTCCGCGCGCCTTCGCGGCCTTGACCATCGGCAGGATCGGCGTGATGCCGATTCCCCCGGCGATGAACAGATACGACGGCGCGTCCACGAGGGCGAAGGCGTTGCGGGGACCGCGAACACGCACGCGGTCACCGACTTTCAGCACCTCGTGCACCTCACGGGAACCACCGCCGCCGGGGATCAGGCGCACCGCGATCCGGTACCGGAACCGGTCGGCGGGATCGCCGCACAGCGAATACTGCCGCTGCCGCCCGGACGGGAGGAACAGATCGAGGTGCGCACCGGGCCGCCAAGTCGGCAGCGGCGACCCGTCGGGCGACCGCAACTCGAGGCTCACCACATCGGTGGCGCGCCGCTCGACCGCCCCCACGGCCAGCTCGATGTCGAAACCACTGCGGCGCACCGGGTTCGGCCGCGACAGCAGTGGCGCGGTGGGTCCGCTGACGAACATCCGCTTGTAGAGGTCCATGACCCCGCCGAGGATCCGCAGGCTCGGTGACGGCTCGGCCGCCAGCACGGTGTGCATCAGTGACTCGCCGCCCGGGCCGCCGGAGACTGCGCCAGGTACCGTAGCGCCTTGTCCATCGAGCCGAGCTGGGACGGATGGAATCCGGGGCGCAGGTAGCGCGGGAGTTCGGTGAGAAACACCGTCCAGCTGGGGATGACGCCACGCCGCGTGGCATTGAGGAATTGCAGCCCCCAGAACCGTCCCTTGTCCGCCGACGGATCCTTGCGGTACAGATAGCCCGCCGAGACGACGAACAGCGGCAGCAGGGTCACGCCGGCGAGGACGGCGGTCCGCGCCCGGCGCGCGTAGCTGCCGTCGAGGTGCATGAACGCGTCGTAGACGACGCTGCGGTGCTCCACTTCCTCCGCGCCGTGCCAGCGGACCAGATCCAGCATCGCCGGATGCATGCCCTTGGCCTCGAGAATGTCGGCGTTGAGCAGCCATTCGCCGAGCACCGCCGTGTAGTGCTCCATGCCGGCGAACAGCCCGAGGCGTTCCTTCAACCACTCCTGCTCGGCGCGGCCGGTGAGACCGTGGCCGCCCAGCAGGCGGTCCACGAGCCAGGAGATCTTGTCGATGTAGGAGTCGACGTCCAGGCCGATGGACTGCAGATGCTTGCGCGCGGCCTCATGGCTGCCGGCGTGCATGGTTTCCTGGCCGACGAAACCGCGCACCGCCTCGCGCAGCCGCTCGTCCTCGATCTGCGGCAGCGCCTCGCTGAGCGCTTCGGCCATGGCCCGCTCGCCCTCCGGAAGGACCAGATGCATGACGTTGACGATGTGGGTGGCCAGCACCTCGCCCGGAATGTAATGCATCGGCACCGAGTCGAAGTCGAAGTGAACGTCTCGCGCGTTGATCGCGTGTGCTTCATCGCGGTAGCGATGCTCCGCCGGGCCGACCTGTACAACCATGCCCAGACCGTACATCGCAACAAAATCCATTGCAATGTTGCGGCAACAAATCGGACTGATTTGTTGCAGGAGGCGGCGTGCCTGCTACCGTTGAAGCCGTGGCCACCGCATCGAAACCCTCGCTGAGCCGCGTCGATGCCGTGGACGAGAGCGAGACTCGGATCCTGGATGCGGCGCTGATCCAATTCCAGAAGGTCGGTGTCAAGAAGACGACGATCGAGGATGTCGCCCGCCAGGCGGGCGTGGACCGCGTGACGGTCTATCGCAGGATGGGCTCGCGCGACGATCTGGTCCAAGCGGTCATCAATCGCGAAGTCGCCGCGGTACTCACCGAACTCGCGGAGATTCCCGAGCGGCACGACGACATCTCGGATCTGGTCGCCGATGTCTTCGTCACCGTGGTCACGCGCTGGCGCACCAACCCGCTCGTGGAGCGCATGCTGGCCGTCGAGCCCGAGCGCGTCGTCATGAAACTCACCGTCGACGGCGCCACCACCTTCGCCATGTGCGTCTCCGCCACGGCCGCGGCACTGGACGCGGCAGTCCAGCGCGGCCTGCTCGAGCCCTCACCGGACCTCATGACCCGCGCCGAGATAGTCTGCCGCATCGTCCATTCCATGGTCCTCGCCCCCGAAGGCGTAGCCCACCTATCCACCGACGCCGACCTGTCGACCTTCGCCCGCACATACCTGACCCCGATCATCACCGGCCGTTAGTACCGCGCCGCTGATGGCGCGAAATGTCTTGCCGGAACAGCGATTCGGTGTCCGATCCGGATCATTGCCCGCGCGGCCTGCCCAGGGAAAACGGAAACCCGGCCCGAAGGTAGTCCGGACCGGGTGGAGGAGTAGAGCCGCATCAGATCGGGGAGCCGGCGGCGCTGTGCTCGGCCGGGTACCGAAGTTGCGGGTGGGCGTCAGTGGTGGTTGGCGTGGATGCGGGCCAGGGCCTCGCGGACCTTGGTGAGGCGCTGCGGGTCGGAGACGCGGAACTCGAAGTGCACGGTGTCCTTGGGTGCGCCGATCAGCGCTACGGAATCGCGATCCGTGGCACGAGTAGCGCGGGGTAGAGCAGTCATGCCTACAGTGTGCACCGAACGGCTATTTCCTGGCAATGTGTGTTGCGGCGCTTTTTCGCTGTGATACCAATTCGAAATGCTCGGAGAGGCAGTCTCTTACGCCGGGGCGACGGCTCACGGGCGGAAATCGGGGGCCGTCGCCAGCTAACTCGAGCGTGTAATTCGTGCTCGCGCGGCTGTTCTGGAAGTGCGTCCAAGAGCCCGAAAAACGGGCTGCGAGCGGCGGAAATGCCACGGGCAGCGGGGAATCGGAGGGCGCGGGCGCGAACGGCCGGACCGGCGGCGTCAATCCGGAACGGAGGCGGTGAGTCCGCTTGCGGCCGCGCCCGATCCGTCACCCCTCGGCGCTCACCAGTTCCCGCTTGCGGGCCTCCCGCGCCAGCGCCCGGTCACGCTGCTCCTCGAACCGCACGCAGTCCTGCTGGAGCTTGTCGAGGAACGCGCCGAGGTCGTTGCGCACCCGGTCGCCCCGCGCGGTGAAGTCATTGCGGTCGAACACGTTCCACTTCCGCAGCACCGGCAGCAGCACCTCCTCCAGGTGCTGGCGCAGATCGTAGATGCCGTGCTTGGCCATCAGCACGCCGTTGCGCCGCCAATCGGGCATGCCGGCGCCGGGCATCTGGAAGTGCTGCACGATGTCGTTGATCGCCTCGATCGCTTGGTCGGGCGCCAGATCCAGGGCGGCGCCGCACATGTTGCGGTAGAAGATCATGTGCAGGTTCTCGTCGGCGGCGATGCGCTGCAACATGCGGTCGGCGACGGGATCGTCGCACACCCGGCCGGTGTTGCGGTGCGAGACGCGAGTGGCCAGTTCCTGGAAGGTCACGTACGCCACCGAGTGCAGTAACCCGGTGTCGGCGAGCATTTCGTCGGTGACCCGGCCGCTCTCCCGGAGCAGCTTCATGGCGTTGTAGCCGTTCGTCATGTGGATCATCCGGGCCTGTTCGAGCGCGACCGGGTCCACGCCGCGGGTGACCACCAGATAGTCGCGGATCACGATGCCGTGACGATTTTCCTCGGCGGTCCAGCGGCCGACCCAGGTGCCCCAGGCGCCGTCCTGGGAGAAATTCTCGGCGATCTCGCGGTGGTAGGAGGGCAGATTGTCCTCGGTGAGCAGATTGGTGATCATCGCGGCGCGCGCGACCTCGTTCAGCCGTGATTGCCCCGGCTCCCAATCGAGCCCGCCCATCGCCGCGAAATTGCGGCCCTCGTCCCACGGGACGTAGTCGTGCGGGTGCCAGTCCTTCGCCATCGAGAGATGCCGATCGACGTTCTGCTCGGCGACCGGTTCGAGTTCGAGGAGCAGTTCGAGCTGCGTCAGATTCCTCGCCACGGTGATGCCCTTCCTCGCTGTGCGGGTGAGACGTTGCGGATGGAAACCGGTACAGTGCAATTGCGACCGGGTAGCTGTGTGTTCAGCGGCCGAGCCGGTCGGCTTCGCCTCGATAATCTAGACCCGCCTCGGCAGGGCGCTCGAGGCAGGTGTCACTCCCGCTTGTATTCGCCGCAGTGTTGCCCAGAACCGCAGTGTTGCCACCGAAAGTGAGCCGAGAATGACGAGTTCCAGTCGCAGGTACCCCGATGTCGTCGTCACCAGTCTCGCGGCGACCACCTCGATCGCCGGCGACGTCGATTCGACGTGGAAGGGCCTACTCCACGGTGAGAGCGGTATCGACGTCCTCGAGGACGAGTTCATCGAGCAGTTCGAGTTGCCGGTGCGCATCGGCGGGCACCTGAAGGTCAAGCCGGAGCAGGGCCTCACCCGCGAGGAGACCCGCAGGCTGTCCTACGTGGAGCAGATGGCGCTGGTGCTCGGCCGCGAGGCCTGGCGCAACGCCGGGAGTCCGGACGTCGACCGGGAACGGCTCGGGGTGGCGATCGGCACCGGGCTCGGCGGCGCGGAGATGCTGGTCGACGTCAAGAAGAAGATGCACAACGCCGGGTATCGGCGGGTGACGCCGCTGGCCATCCAGATGATCATGCCCAACGGGGCGGCCGCGGTGGTCGGGGTGGAGCTGGGCGCGAAAGCGGGTATCACGACGCCGGTCTCGGCGTGCTCGTCCGGATCCGAGGCGATCGCGAACGCCTGGCGGATGATCGTGATGGACGATGCCGACATGGTCGTCACCGGCGGCGTCGAGGGCTCCATCCAGGCGCTGCCGATCGCGGCGTTCACCATGATGCGGGCCATGAGCACGCGCAACGAGGAACCCAAGCGCGCCTCCCGGCCGTTCGACGCCGACCGCGACGGCTTCGTCTTCGGTGAGGCGGGCGCGATGATGGTGATCGAGACCGAGGAGCACGCCCGAGCACGCGGCGCCACCATCCACGCGCGCCTGATGGGCGCCGGCATCACCTCCGACGCGTTCCATCTGGTGGCGCCGGATCTGGAGGGCAAGGGCGCGGCGCGGGCCATCACCCGCGCGCTGGAAACCGCGGGCCTGTCGAAAACCGATGTGACACATGTGAATGCGCATGCGACCGCCACCCCGATCGGCGACACCGCCGAGGCGAAGGCGATCAACGCGTCCATCGGCAATCACGCCTCGGTCTACGCGCCGAAATCCGCGCTCGGCCACTCGATCGGGGCGGTCGGGGCGCTGGAGGCGGTGCTCACCGTGTTGTCGATCCGCGACGGCGTCGTCCCGCCCACACTCAATCTGGACAAGCTCGATCCGGAGATCGATCTCGATGTCGTGAGCGGGCAGGCGCGGTCGGGCCGCATCGATTACGCGGTGAAGAACTCGTTCGGATTCGGCGGGCACAACGTGTCCCTGGCTTTCGGACGATACTGAACGGCCCCGGCCGGAGCGCCTGCTAATCTGCGCGTGCTTCGGTGTCGATCTGTGTGTTCGGTCATCGCACGACCTCGGGTACGTGCGTGAAAAAGGATAGGGAATGATCGGCGAGACCTTCGATGACTATCTGGACGAGCAAGGCAACATCAAGATCCTGGGCGACGCGACCCTGATCGATTTCGTCGACAAGCACAGCGCGGCGAACGGGGACGAGCTGGCCTACCGCTACATCGACTATTCACGCGAGCGCGACGGTGAGTATCACGAACTCACCTGGCGGCAGTTCGGCGTGCGATTGCGGGCGGTGGCCGCGCGGCTGCAACAGGTGACGCGGCCGCGTGACCGCGTGGCGATCCTGGCGCCCCAGGGGCTGGACTACGTGGTCGGCATGTTCGCCGCCGTGTACGCGGGCAATATCGCTGTGCCGCTGTTCGATCCGGACGAGCCGGGGCACACCGATCGCTTGCACGCGGTGCTCGGGGACTGCGAGCCGACGGCGATCCTCACGGCGAGTTCGGCGGCGGCCGGGGTGCGGGAATTCTTCCGCGCGCTGCCGCCCGCGCAGCGCCCCCGCATCATCGCCGTGGACGCAATCCCCGACAGTGTCGGCGCGAGCTGGTCCGAGCCCGAGATCAATATCGACAGTGTGGCCTATCTGCAGTACACCTCCGGGTCCACCCGGACCCCGGCCGGTGTCGAGATCACCCACCGCGCGGTCGGCACGAATCTGCTGCAGATGATCGACGCGCTGGGCATCGAGGAGGACACGCGCGGCGTCACGTGGCTGCCGCTGTTCCACGACATGGGCCTGCTGTGCGTGATCCTGCCCGCCATCGGCGGCAAGTTCATCACCATTATGTCGCCGAGCGCGTTCGTGCGTCGGCCCTACCGGTGGATCAAGGAGTTGGCCGCGCACTCCGACGGCGCCGGAACCTATGCCGCCGCACCGAATTTCGCGTTCGAGCACGCCGCGGTGCGCGGGCGTCCGAAGGCCGGGGAAGACCTGGACCTGTCGAACGTGATCGGGTTGATCAACGGCAGCGAGCCGGTCTCGGTGTCGTCGATGCAGAAGTTCAACGACGCGTTCGCGCCCTACGGCCTGCCGAAGACGGCGATCAAACCCTGCTACGGGATGGCGGAGGCGACGCTGTTCGTCTCGGCGACCAAGCGGGACGACCAGGCGAAGGTGGTCTACGTCGACCGCGGCGAACTCAACGCGGGGCGCATGGTCGAGGTGGATCCCGACGCGGAAGACGCTGTGGCGCAAGTGTCCTGCGGCCACGTGGCCCGCTCGCAGTGGGCGGTCATCGTCGATCCGGAGACGGGGGCCGAGCGGCCCGACGGCGAGGTCGGCGAGATCTGGCTGCACGGTGAGAACATGGGCATCGGCTATTGGGGACGGCGGGAGGAGACCGCGGCCACCTTCGGCAACCGGCTTACCGACCGGCAGGCCCGTAGCCACGCGGAAGGCGCCGCGCCGGATGCGAAATGGATGCGCACCGGTGATTTCGGCGTCTATCACGACGACGAGCTGTACATCACCGGCCGGGTCAAGGACCTGGTGATCGTCGACGGCCGCAATCACTACCCGCAGGATCTGGAGCTGTCGGCGCAGGAGTCGTCGGGCGCGCTGCGGCCCGGGTTCGTGGCGGCATTCTCGGTGGGCGCCAACGAGGTACCCGGCTCGGTGCTCGAAGGGGCTTCGGGCACCGAGCATTTGGTGATCGTCGCCGAAAGGGGCAGTGGGGCGGCCAAACTCGATCCCGAGCCGATCGCCGAGACGGTCCGCGGCGCCATCGCCAAACGGCACGGGGTGACCGTGCGGGACCTCCTGCTGGTGCCTGCGGGCTCGATTCCGCGCACCTCCAGCGGCAAGATCGCCCGCCGGGCCTGCAAGGCTGCCTACTTGACGGGGACGCTGCGCGGCGGTTACCGCCAGCAGGCGTTCCCGGACGCGAGCGACGACTGAGGGCCGTGCGGTAGCGTGCCCCCTCATGACCTCGGGGACTAGCCCATTCCTGGCCGCGCTGACCGATTTCGAACGCACGGTGCGGGCCGACGACGTCCGGGCGACCAGGGCCGCTCACGAGGCGCTGGCGCGGGCCCTGGACACCGTGACGCCGGAGGAGTTGGCGGTGGCCGGTCCGCGGCTGGCGGCCGTACTCGACGCCGTGCCGCTGGGCGGGCAGGCGAATATCGCGGTCCTGATCGGCGCGTGCGTGGACAACGGGGCCGACGCGACCGTCTGCGGCCCGCCGGTGCTCACCCATCTGATCGTGAACCTCGGCTACGCCAAGGGTTTCGCGCGGGCCTGGCTGGACCGGGTGGGCGGCGAACTGCCCGACCCCGACGGCGAGCTGCCGGAGGAACTGCTCGATATGGGCGCGGTGGAGGTCGTGCTGTCGTGGTGGACGCTCGACGGGTGGGTCCGGGCGGGCGTGGATTTCCTGCGGCGTCCGGAGATCCGGCGCGGACTCGACCGGGAAACCCTCGACCACCTCGGCACGCTGCACACCGATCTCGCCGAACTCACCGGCCGCCGGTACGACGAACTCGCCGCCGCGCTGGCCGGAACGGCGGACGCGGCCCCACCGGCGGCCGGCGACTAGCTCAACCCTCGGGATAGAAGAGGAACAGCGTGCAGCCCTCGGTCGTCTGCGGCACGTGGGACGAACCGGCGGGGGCGTGGATGAACGACCCCGCCGGGTAGTCGCGGAATCCGTCGTTGAAAGTGCCCGCGACCACGTACACCTCCTCGGGGCCGGGCTGGTGCACGTCGATGCCCGACCAGGAGGCGCCCGGGTCCATCTGCAGTACGAACGCCTTCGCGCCGTTGCTCCCGGACCACAGCGGGTGCAGCCGAATGCCGGGGAACAGCTCGCGCGCGGGCGCGTTCGCGACGGAATTCCACTCGTAGCCAGGGTGTTCGGTAATCGCCATGTCAGCAGCAACCAGGTCGCTTGCTGGCTTTATTCCAACATAGTCGGGTCTGTCGTGACTGGCGCGGAGCGGTTCAGAGGCGCTCGATGACGGTGGCGTTGGCCAGCCCGCCGGCCTCGCACATGGTCATCAGGCCGTAGCGGCCGCCGGTCTGTTCGAGGTGGTTGACGAGGGTGGCGAGGATGCGGGTGCCCGACGCGCCCAGCGGATGGCCCAGCGCGATGGCGCCGCCGCGCGGGTTCAGCCGGGCGGGGTCCGCGCCGAGTTCGTGCGCCCACAGCAGCGGCACCGGGGCGAACGCCTCGTTCACCTCGTAGGCGTCGATGTCGTCGATCGACAAACCGCCGCGCGCCAGCACCTTTCGGGTCGCGGGCACGACGGCGGTGAGCATCAGCAGCGGATCGTCGCCGGTCACCGCGAAGGAGTGGAACCGGGCCCGCGGGCGCAGCCCGAGCCGGTTCGCCTTCTCCTCGCTCATGATCAGCGCCGCCGAGGCGCCGTCGGTCAGCGGCGACGAATTGCCCGGCGTGATGGACCATTCGATCTCCGGGAAGCGCGCCTGGTACTCGTCGTCGGCGAAGGCGGGCCGCAGCCCGGCCAGCTTCTCGACCGTGGTCGAGGGCCGGATGGTCTCGTCGGCGGTCAGCTCACCGGCCGCGACGAGTTCGCTCGCGAAGCCGCCGGATGCCGCGGCCTCGGCGGCCAGCCGGTGGGAGCGGGCGGCGAATTCGTCCAGCGTGGTCCGGTCCAGCTTCCAGCGCGCCGCGATCAGCTCCGCCGAAATGCCCTGTTGCACAAGACCGTATCGGTATCGGTGGGCGATCGGTCCGCGGTTGGCGTCGGCGTCCTGCGCGTTGGAGAACATCGGCACCCGGCTCATCGACTCCACGCCGCAGGCGATCGCGATGTCGTAGGCGCCGGCGATGACGCCCTGGGCGGCGAAATGCGCGGCCTGCTGGCTGGACCCGCACTGCCGGTCGACCGTGGTTGCCGGAACCGACTCCGGGAACCCGGCCGCCAGCACCGCGGTCCGGCCGATGTTGAACGCCTGTTCGCCACTCTGCGTGACGCAGCCGGTGACCACGTCGTCGACCAGCGCCGGATCCAGGTCGTTGCGCGACACCAGCTCACCCAGCACGCCGGCCAGCAGCGTCGCCGGGTGTACCTGCGACAAGCCGCCCCCGGCCTTGCCCTTGCCGGACGGGGTCCGGACCACGTCGACGATCACAGCCGAGGTCATAGCCACTCCGATCATTCGCGAGAGATACTCCATTAAGTTAACACGGATTCTCATTGTGAAAACGCGTCGCGGGGGAGTGCCGCCGCGGCGCGGCAGGTGTCCGCCCGCTGTCCGCCCATCCGGTCACCGGCCGAAGGCAATCTGTGGCAGACTCGCCACGGTAGATGCGGCCGCTCGACGACCGTGTGTGGAAGGTGATGCGGGAGTTGAGGTTGCGATGGAGTTGAGCGCCATCGAGCAGCAGGTATCCGACGACAGACGGACCGCCGCCGCCGAGCGATCACCCGAGGCCGAGCTGCGTTTGGCCACCTCACTGTGCGAACTGGCACGGGCCTTCCTGGCCACCAAGGAGCAGGGCGCGGGCCGCGATCGCGCACCGGCCGCGCTGGAGCCGGCCCAGGAGGCCGTGCTGATCCGCTTGCGCTGGCTGGCCAACGGGCATGTGAGCGCGCAGTTCGCCGGGCAGGTGCAGGAGGCGCTGCGACTGTTCGAGCAGGCCGCGCGCACCATCGGGCACCGCGAGCTGGCCACCTCGACCATCCGCCAGGCCTGCGACGCCTACCACCACGTGGCCCAGCGCTATCCGATGGCGGCCGGAGTGTGCGCCGACGGATTGTCCAAGTGTGGCGTCTGGCTGTGCCGCTTGGATCCCGAGTCCGCCGTCGCCGCCAGCTCCGAGGCCGTGCGCATTCGCGCCGGACTCTTCGCCACCGAACCGGATTCCGCCGGGCGTTACCTGGCCAGCCTGAACATGTTGTTGCGCACCTTGATGATCGGCCGGCCGCGCAAGCAGGCGCTGGCGATGTATCGCGAGCGCTACTCCGCGTGGACCACCCAGGCGATGGCGACCCGCTTGCGGGAAATCCGCATCGAAGACGTGGATTTCACCAGCAAGACCCGGGCCGCGCTGGTCAAGCTGGAATGCCCGACGCTGGAGCGGGCCGGTTATCTGACCCAGCAGCAGATCTTGTACCAGACCTCCGGAGATCTGACCACGATCGAGGAGATCAACTGGAAGCTCGGCCTGGTCGGTCTGAAACCGCTGGCGGCCGGCGCGCTGGCCGACCCGCCGTCGAAGCCGGTGGAGATCGGCAGTTCCTTCGGCGCGCTGAGTGTGCGCTGCGCCGCGCCCGACGCGCTGCTGCAGGTGCGCGCGGCGGTGGTCGCGGCCTACGAGGCCGACGGCGCCTTCCCGGCCGACAGCGCGGTGTTCCAGGGCGTGCACGAAACCCATTGGCACATCCCCGATCCCGAACTCAACCTGGCCGAGCGCCTCGGTGACGACGTGGTGCTCGTCGAACGCTCCGGCGGCAGCTGGATCTCGGTGATGAGCTTGCACTGGGAACTCACGCCGGTCGGCAGACACCCGCTGGCGCAGCGGCTTTCGCAGCGCTGGCCCGTCATCGCGGTGAACACCACCGAGAACATGTCCTACGAGTTGTGCTGGTACGTAGACGGTGTCGCCACCCAGTACGCCGCGCTCGGCCGCCCCGCCGGGCAGCCGCCGACCGAAGAACCGCTCGCGCCATTGGATTTCGCGGCGCTCGCCGATTACGGCGCCGACTACGCCTCCGAGACCCAGGTCCGTTCGGCATTCGGCAACAGCCCGATGTTCGCCAAGCTGACCCACCTGCCGGTCAGTGGCATCCGGCAGGCCGGGCAGTCCCGCCCGCTGGCCGACTACGGCGACCAGGTCCTGTTCTTCCAGCAGGGCCGGGACTGATCACCCGGCCGCCGCGACTAACCTCGAAGCCATGCGGCTTCACGTGGGTTGTGCGCAGTGGACGCACTCGGCCTGGGCGGATCGGCAGCCGAATCCGCGGGAGCGGCTGCGGTCCTACGCGCAGTGGTGCAACGCGGTGGAGGGCAACACCACTTTCTATGCGACGCCCGCGCCGAACACGGTCCGATCGTGGGCGGCGCAGACCGACCCGGAGTTCCGCTTCGTTCCGAAGTTGCCGAAACCCGTTACCCACGAACGCCGGATGTCCGGCGCCGACGACCCGTTGCGCGAATTCCTCACGGCGATAGAGCCACTGGGGCCGCGCGTCCACGCGCTCTGGGTGCAGCTACCGGCCTCCTTCGGCCCCGGCGAACTCGGCGCGCTGGCCGGGCTGCTGCGCGAGCTGCCCGAGCGGTACCGCTACGCGGTCGAGGTGCGCCACCGCGCCTTCTTCGAAGAGGAGCGATCCGCGCGGCAACTCGAGCATGTGCTCGAACGCGCCGGGGCCGAATGGCTGCCCTTCGACACCACCACCTTGTTCGCCGCCCGGCCGACGAGTCCCGGTGAGCGCGAGGCGTGGTCGAAGAAACCCCGCCTGCCGCGCCGCACGCACGCCCTCACCGACCACCCGATCGTGCGCTACCACGGCCGTGACGACAGCGCCGCCACCATCGCGGGCTGGCGCCCCTGGCTGGAAATCGTCACCGGCTGGCTGCGGGAGGGCCGCTCTCCGACGGTCTTCGTCCACACCCCCGACAACGCCGAATCAATGATGCTGGCCCGTCGCTTCCACGCGGAGGTCCGGGAGCGCGTGCCGGGTCTGGAACCGTTACCGGAGCCCGCGCCCACCGCGCCCATGACGCTGTTCTGACCGGTTCCGCGGTTCGGCGGTAACCGGGCAAACGGCTTGCGATGCCCGGTGCGGTGCTATGTATAGTTGGCGCGGGCAACTCGTTTTACGGGCTAAACACGTCTGCTGGTGTGGGAGAAGGGGTTCCCCCGCGGCCGTCGCCGAGTCACCGCGCGCGGTCCGTTACCGGCAGCGCCATGTTTGCCGTGCTCCACCGGATCGACTGCAGTAGCGAAAACTCATTCACGATCGGCCGAACCGAATCAGGGCTTGAACATGACCAATGCGGGCGCGTCGCTGTCGCACCGGCAGATTCTCACCATCATGTCCGGCTTGCTGCTGGGATTGTTCCTGGCGGCGCTGGATCAGAACATCGTGACGGTGGCGATCGTGCGGATCGCCAACAGCCTGCACGGTTTCGATCAGCAGGCGTGGGCGACGACGGCGTATCTGATCACGGCCACGATCAGCACCCCGCTGTACGGCAAGCTGGCCGACATCTACGGCCGGAAGCCGTTCTATCTGATCGCGATCGGCCTGTTCGTCATCGGCTCGGCGGCGTGCACCTTCGCCACGTCCATGTATCAGCTCGCCGGGTTCCGCGCGTTCCAGGGTCTCGGTGCGGGTGGCCTGATGTCGTTGGCGTTCACCATCATCGGCGATATCGTGCCGCCGCGTCAGCAGGTGCGTTATCAGGGCTATTTCATGATGGTGTTCGGTACCTCGACGGTGCTGGGTCCGGTGCTGGGCGGATTCTTCTCCGATTACGAGCACCTGTGGGGTCTCGAGGGCTGGCGCTGGGTGTTCCTGGTGAATGTGCCGGTCGGGGTGCTCGCGCTCCTGGTGGTGGCGAAGGTGCTCAATGTGCCGCACGAGCGGCAGCGTCATCGTGTCGACTGGTTCGGCGCGATCGCCCTGGCCATCTGCGTGGTGCCGCTGCTGCTCGTGGCCGAGCAGGGCCGTGCCTGGGGCTGGCAGTCGGATCGGGCGCTGCTGTGCTACGGGCTCGGCGCGGCGGGGCTGGTGCTGTTCCTGATCGTCGAGGCCCTGATGAAGGATGCCGCGCTGATTCCGTTGCGGCTGTTCCGGAGTTCGACGTTCTCGATCACGATTCTCGGCGGGTTCATCGTCGGCATCGCCATGTTCGGGGCGATCTCCATGGTGCCGCTGTATCTCCAGGTGGTGCGGGAGTATTCGCCGACCAGGTCGGGGTTGATGATGCTGCCGCTGGTGCTGGGCATCATGGTCGGCTCGTCGGTCGCCGGCGCGGTCACGAAGGCCACCGGCCGGTACAAGATCCTGCCCGTGCTGGGCACCTTCGTCATCGCCGTCGGCGCGGTGCTGTTCGCGCAGGTGAAATTCGACAGTCCGCTGTGGCAGCCGCTGGCCTACAGCGCGGTGATCGGCGTCGGGCTGGGCGGCTGTATGCAGACCCTGATCATCGCCGCGCAGGCCGCCGGTCCGAAGACCGACATGGGCGTATCCACGGCCGCGGCGACGTTCTTCCGGCAGATGGGCGGCACGCTCGGCGTCACGGTGTTCCTGACCATCCTGTTCAACCTGCTGCCGCGGCGGATCATGGACGCCTTCGGCGGGCAGCTGCCGCCCGGCTTCGACACCGGCGCGCTCACCGAATTGCAAAGCAACACAGCAGGTATCGGCGCGTTGCCCGCGGAGGTGAAGGCGCCGATCCTCACCGGCTTCACCGATTCGCTCGCCGGGGTGTTCTATGTGGGCGCGGCGGTGTCGCTACTCGCCTGCGTGGTGCTGATGTTCATGAAAGAGATTCCGCTGCAGGATCCTTCGGAAACGGTCGTGGGTCCCGGGGTGCTCGCCGAAACCGATGGCGGCGCGGCGTTCTCGGCGTCCGGTACCGCGACGGCGGTGCTGCTGTCGGCCGAATACGGTGAGGGCGAAGGACATTCGCTCGACGGCCGGGTCCAGCGCGAGGACGGCCACTCGATCGCGGCGGCCGCGCTGACGCTGATCGACCAACGCGGGCATCAGGTTTCGCGCGCCACCGGCGGGCCGGACGGTGGCTACCGGATCGAGGCGCCGGGAGCGGGCGGATACGTGCTGATCGTGTCGGCCACCGGGTACCAGCCGGCCGCGGTCAACGTCACCGTGGGGGAGTGGCCGCAGGCGCTGGACATCACGTTGCTGGGCACCGGGGAGGTGTCCGGAGTGGTCCGCGCGACCGGTCGCGGCGAACCGCTGCCCGGGGTGACCGTCACGCTGACCGACGCGGGCGGCGAGGTCGTCGGGTCGGCCGTCACCGACGGCAACGGCCGGTACGTGTGCCGCGGCGTGGTTCCGGGCGCCTACACGCTGGTCGCTGTCACCGACCACAGGCGGCCCACCGCAACGACTTTGACCGTGCCCGACAGCGGGCTGCTGCGTCACGACGTCGAACTCGGATCGACCGGTGCGCTGGCCGGTCTGGCGTGGGCCGACGGGCACGCCGTGCCGGACGCGCAGGTCCTGGTGCTCGACGGCCGCGGCAATCCGGTGGCCTCGGCGCGCACCGACACCGACGGCCAGTACGTGGTGAGCGATCTGCCGCAGGGCGAGTACACGGTGGTGGCCCGTGGCTACCCACCCGCGACCAGCCGCGTGGTGGTCGACGGTGGCGAACTCACCCACGATGTGCGACTGAGCTACGAGGAACCTGCCGATCTGCCCTGACCGGGAGTCAGGCGGCCTCGAAGGCGGCGGCCACCACCGGACGGACCTGATCCATTGTGGCCGCACCGGTTTCGCGGGCGACGGAGGTCATGTCGACCTCCGGCAGGCCACAGGCGACGGCCCAGTGCCAGGGCGCCAGATCGCCGTCCACGTTCAGCGCGAAGCCGTGACTGGTGACGCCGCGGCTCTGCCGCATGCCGATGGAGACGATCTTCCGGCCCGTCGTGACCGTCCAGACGCCGGTGAGCAGTTCGGCTCCGGGCGGGGTGTCGCGGCGCTCGGCGGCGACGCCCAGGGCGCCCAGCGCGTCCACGAGCCGGTGCTCGACCTCACGGATGTAGTCGACCACCCCCTCGTCCGTCCGCAGCCGGACGATCAGGTAGCCGACCAACTGCCCGGGGCCGTGGTAAGTGAGCTGACCGCCGCGGTTGGTCTCGACCACCGGAATATGGCGTGCCGGATCGGGCAGATGCTCGACCGGAGTGCGCCGGCCGATGGTGTAGACCTGCGGATGGCTGAGCAGCCACAGCGTGTCCGGCCGCTCGTCGCGCTGCCGCTCCTCCACCATCCCGGCCATGCGTTCCATCGCCTTGTCGTAATCGACGAGCTCATCCCGAATCAACGTCAACGCCCTGGACTTCACATTTTGACAATACCGACGCTCAGGCTGCGAGTTGCAGAGCCAGGGCGGCCGCGGCGGGCACCATGTACAGGACGGGGAACGGGGTGGTTTTGTACGAGCGGGCGCGCAGTGTGGTGATGACCGCGCCGATGAAGTAGAGGATGAGGGCGACTGCGGCGGCGATGCCGACGGCCGGGACGAACAGGCCCACGATCAGGCCCAGCGCGCCGGCGCCCTTGGCCACGCCGAGCCAGTTCCACCACGACCGCGGCACGCCGTACTCGATCAGCGGATCGACGACGAACTGCTTCCGAGTGAGCAGCGAGAACGACGAGAAGCCGATCCACAGGGCGGCCAGGACAGCGACGATGTAGTAGGCGATGGTCATCGAATTGCCTTCTTTCTCACACGGATTCGTTCACCGGCGGGCCGGTTCGACTGGATGACGACGCGGCGGCGGCGAGTGTGACATCGCCTTGTCGGTGCGGCCTTGTCGGTGCCGCGGAGTACGGTCGCGAATGCCGGGAATCACTCAACGTGGAACGGAGATTCGACGATGACGAGTGCGGACGTGCTGGCCGACGCCTACGAGCGAATCCGCGAGGTGGTGCACGAAGCGGCCGACGGCTTGGACGAGCAGGCACTGACCTACCGGGTCGACCCCGCGGCGAACACCATCGCCTGGCTGATCTGGCACCTGACCCGGGTCCAGGACGACCATGTCGCCGACGCCGCGGGGATCGAGCAGGTATGGACCGCGCAGGGCTGGTACGACCGGTTCGCGCTGCCGATCGGCAAGAGCGCCACCGGCTACGGCGACAGCCCCGCCGACGTGGCCTGCGTGCGGGCCCCGGCCGACCTGCTGACCGGTTACTACGATGCCGTCCACGAGCAGACGCTGCGATATGTCCGCGGGCTCACCGACGCGGATCTGGCCCGTGTGGTCGACCCGAACTGGGATCCGCCGGTGACTCTCGGCGTGCGGCTGGTGAGCGTGGTCTCCGACGATCTACAGCACGCCGGTCAGGCCGCGTTCCTGCGAGGCGTCATCGGGCGGACGAGGTAGCCGTGGTCAGGCTGGGCTCCGTCGACGAGTCGTCGTCGGGCGCCCGGCGGCGGCGGTTGTAGACGACGCTGGTGACGAACGCCGCCGCGATGATCGTGACGCCGACCATGCCGGTGACCACCTCGTTGAGGTGATGCCCGGTGGAGTACAGCAGCACGACGGCGAGGGCGCCGATGGCCCAGTGCGCGCCGTGCTCCAGGTGCACGTACTCCGCCAGGGTGCCCTGCCGCACCAGGTACACGGTGATCGAGCGCACGAACATCGAGCCGATCAACCCCAGCCCCAGGGCGATGATGATCGGGTCGGCGGTGATGGCGAACGCGCCGATGACGCCGTCGAAGGAGAACGACGCGTCCAGCACCTCCAGGTAGAGGAAGACGAAGAAGGCCGCCTTGCCGGTGGCGACGACGATCGGCCCCGGGCCGGTGCGTTCCAGCTCCTCCTCGTGCTCGTTGTCCAGCGCCTCGCTCAGGCCGTTGACGAGGATGTAGGTCACCATGCCCAGCGCGCCCGCGACCATCACGACGTCGGCCCGGTCGTCGGGTGCGGTGAAGCCCGCGATGGCGACCAGTACCAGCAGCGACACGACGGTCGAGAACATCGGGAACCGGCCCAGCCGCGCCAGCGGCCGTTCGATCCAGGTGAGCCAGGTGATCTCGCGAGCGCTGGTGACGAAGTCCAGGAACAGCATCAGCAGGAACATCCCGCCGAACGCGGCGATCTTCGGATTGGCCTCGTTGAGCAGCGTCTCGTAGCTCGGCCGGCCGTCGGAGAAGTAGGCCGCGCCGTCCGGCGGCGGGTTCAGGGCCAGCTCGAATGCCTTCACCGGATCCAGGTGGGCCGTGATGGCGACGATGACCAGCGGGAACAGCAATCGCATGCCGAACACCGCGATCACCACGCCCACGGTCAGGAACATCCGTTGCCAGAACGCGCTGAGGCGTTGCAGGACACTGGCGTTGACCACGGCGTTGTCGAAGGAGAGCGACACCTCGAGGACACCGAGGATCGCCGCCAGGAGCAACGCTTCCGGCCCGCCGTAGATCAGCGCGGCCACCAGCGATACCACTGTGACGATGAATGACAGGGCGAACACACGCACGAACATGCCGATGCCTTTCGCTGTAGCCCGACACCCGCGGGGGTCTTGTGGATCTCCACGAGTAGCGGAAGCCAGAGTGCCCGCAACCCTCACTCGATTGTTGCAGCCGAATGGAAGAAACGACAATCGGTACAGTTTGCGCGCCCGGGTCAGCCTACCTGGAACCGGTAGCAGTGCTCAGTACCAGCCGTGGGACTGCCAGAACGCCCACGCGCCGTCCGGTCCGCCGTAGCGCTGGTTCATGTAGTCGTAGGTCCAGCGGATCTGGGTGACCGGATTGCAGCACCAGTCCGGACCGTGGGTGCTCATCTTGTGTCCCGGCAGGGCCTGGCCCAGGCCGTACGCGCCCGACTCCGGGTTGATCGCGAAGGTGTTCCAGCCGCTTTCCCTCGTGATGATGTTGTCGAACGCCGGGAACTGGTGGGGCGGGACGATGAAGCGGGCCATGGTCTTCGGGGCGAGGCGGAAGGCCGGCAGCACCACGCCCAGGCCCATGCCGATCAGGTCGGTGACCGACGACCCCGCCGGGGTACGTCCGGCGCAGATGTCCGGACCGGGTGCACCGGCCGCCGTGTCGGCGGGTCGTGCGGCGGCGGCCGCGAGGCTTTCTGCCACTTCGGCCGCCGGCACGGGGGCGTGCGGGTCGCCGACGGCCGCGCAGGCGGGTGCGCGGGGCGAGAGGAAGACTCCGTCATCGGCTGCGGCAACGGCGGCGCACACTGTCAGCGCACCGGTCAGCAGCGCGGCAACGGCGATCCGTCCGACCCAGCGCATGGTGCGTGATCTCGGCTTCGGCATCGCGAACACGCTCCTTTCGCGTCAACCTGCGACTCGGCGAAAAGCCGGTTATGCGAAATGAGCAAACCACTAGTTAGCGATCCGGACGGCCAAGACGCCCGGCGTGTCCATGGTTGCGATCAGGACTCGGTCATGCCGAGCAGCGTCCGCAGATGGCGGGGCGCCGGCGAGCCGTGCGCCAGCATGGCGTCGTGCCAGCCGCGCACCGAGACGGCGGCGGGCCGGGCGGCGGCGATGGCGGACATCTCGGTGTAGCCGACGAAGTAGGTCGACAGTTGCGTGGAACTCAGCCGGGCGCGCCGCCACTTGCCCGCCGCCTCGCCCTCCTCCTGGAAGCCGCGGCGCACCATCAGGTCCATCGCCTCGGCCTCGTCCAGGCCGTCGCAGTGCGCGCCCTGATCCAGGATGGCGTTGATGGTCGTACGCAGCAGCGACTTCAACCGCTGCAGCCGCACCGGCACACCACCGAACCCGCGTTCGGACATCAGCCGCTCGGCGTATACGGCCCAACCCTCGACGAAGGTGCCGCTGGCGCACATCGCCCGCACCGCGGTGGCGCTACGGAAGCGGCGGGCGTGCGCCAGTTGCAGGAAGTGTCCCGGCACGGCCTCGTGCACGGTGAGGTTGCGCAGCATGTGATTGTTGTATTCGCGGTAGAACGACGTCACGCGCTCCGCCGGCCAGTGGGGTGGCGCCGGAGCGATCGCGAAAAAGGTTGGCAGATCGCCCGTTTCGAGCGGGCCGACGGGATCGCAGTAGGCGACGGCCACGCCCCGGGCGAATTCCGGCATCTCCTGCACGACCAGGGTGTCGTCGACCGTCGTCGCCAGATCGTGTGCGGCGACGAAGGATTCGGCCTCGGCCAGCGCGGCCTTCGCGACATCGACGACGGTGCCGTTGTCCGGGCGCTCGGCCGCCAACCGGGCCAGTGCGGTGCGGACGGTGTCGTCGTCCGGGGCGGCGACGCCGAGCAATTCGCCTGCGGCATCGCGGATTTCGTCGGAGACCAGGTCCAGGTGGCGCCGGGCGCGGTCGAGCAGTTCGGCCGCCGACAGTTCGGTGTCGAGGGTGTGCCACAGTTTGCCCTCCCACAGCCGCCTGCCCAGGCGGGGGTCGCGGGTGGATCGATCGAGCTGTTCGGCCAGCCAGGCGGTGAATTCCCGCAGTGCCGCGATCGCCGCCGCGGTCTCCGCGCCGAGGTCCGCGCCGGGCACCTGCGCGACCAGCTCCGGCGCCTGGTCGCGGATCAGGGTGGCGACCCCGCCGAACTGCCCGATCGCGGTCTCGACGTGGACGCGCGGGCATTCCCGCAGCATGCCGCGTGCGGTCGCGAGCGCGTCGGGCAGCGCCGCCAGGCGGGCGGCGAGCAGTTCCAGGCGCTCCGGCGCCGGGGCGAACGGCCGCGCCAGCAATCCGTGCAGCAGCGGTCCCGGGTTGTGCGACAACGGATTCCATTCGTGTTCGCGCAATTCGGTGAGCGCGAACAGGCGGCTGTCGACGTCCTGGTGCAGCAGCGCGTGATCGACGCGGTCCTCGGGCGGCAATTCCAGCTCGTCCACCTCGGCCAGCGCGTGCGACGCGTCCCGCAGCATCGCCGTCTGCGCGCGCACCGCGCCCGGTGACCAGTCCGGCAGCAGGTCGTCGACCCGGTGGTCACCCGCGAACGCGGCCGTCGCCGGATCGGCCCGCAGCACCGCGTCCACGATGCGTTCCGCCCGCTGCACGAAGGTCTCCGACATGCGGGCCACGGTACCTGCCGTAGCATGTAACTCGCCCGCTCCGGCTCGTGTATCCGCGAGTGGTCATCACCCGAAAAGTGCGGTACCGATCCGAAATACGCGCAAATGCGAGAAACTCGGTGTCGGTGACCGGACCGACCACGTCAGGGGAGTTTGCGATGTCCCAGTCTTCCGCCTACCCCAGTGTCGTGCCGGTCGGTGTCGATACCAGCAGAGCCAGTGCCGCCCGCGTCTACGACGCGGCGCTCAACGGCAAGGACAATTTCGAGGTGGACCGCGAGGTGCTCGCGCAGGTCCGCACGGTGGCCCCGCAGGTCAACGACTTGGCTTGGGCCAACCGGGATTTCCTCATCCGGGTCTGCCGTTTCCTGTCCGGGCACGCGGGCATCGATCAGTATCTGGATCTGGGCTCGGGCCTGCCCACGGCGGAGAACACGCATCAGGCCGTGCAGCGGGTCCTGCCCACGGCGCGCGTGGTCTACGTGGACAACGATCCGATGGTGCTGACGCACGCGCGGGCGCTGCTGGACGGCAACCCGGACACCAGCATCGTGGGCGCCGACATCTTCCGCCCGCTCGAGGTGCTCGGGAATCGAGTGGTCCGCAGCGAGCTGGATTTCGACCGCCCCGTGGCCCTGTTCCAGATCGGCACGCTGCACCACTATCTGGCGGACGACGGCGCCGCGCTGATGCAGACCTACATCGACGCGCTGCCGTCGGGTTCCTTTGTCGCCATTGCCCATTTCTGCAACCCGGAGACGCCCGAACACGGCGAACTGGCCAAGCAGATGGAAGATAAGTTCGTGCACAGCCCGCTGGGCAGCGGACGTTTCCGCACGCCGCGGGAGATCCGCGCCTTCTTCGGTGATCTCGAGATGATCGAGCCGGGTCTGGTGCTCTGCGACGAGTGGTGGCCGGACGGACCCCGCCTGGAGCCGCTGTCGCCGCCGCGCCACTGCATCATGGGCGGCGTCGGACGCAAGCGGTAGGCCCGCCCGGCCCCGCCTAGGCGGGTTTCGCGGGCTCCGGCGGATCCTCGTCCGTCACCGGCGTCACCACCACCGGCTCGGTGACCAGGCCGAACTCGGCATCGTGCTGTTCGGTGCCGCTGAGCACGGCGTTCTCGATCAGCAGGGCGCCGTGCTGTTCGCGCAGGATGATGGGGTCCGAGCGCACGTCCTTGTACAGCGCCACACACATCAGGCCCATCACGACGGCGAACGGCAAGGAGACCACCGTCGTCAAGGCCTGGAGCCCGTTCAGCGCGCCGTCCAATTTCTCGGCGTCCGCGATGACCAGCATGATCGCGGCGACCGCGCCGGTGGCGGCGCCCCAGAACGTCACCGTCACCTTGGACGGTTCCAGGCTGCCGCGTTCCGACAGCGTGCCCATCACGATGGAGGCGGCGTCGGCGCCGGACACGAAGAAGATCGCGACGAGCACCATCACCAGGGCCGCGGTCGCCGAGGCGATCGGATAGTGGTCGAGCAGGTGGAACAGCGCGAAGTTCGAGTCCACCGAGCCGTTCGGCTCGGTCAGGTCGTGGGTCTCGCGCTGCTGGAAGATGGCCGCGCCGCCGAAGATGACGAACCACACCAGGCTCACCAGGCTGGGCACCAGCAGCACGCCGGTCACGAACTGCCGGATGGTGCGCCCGCGGCTGATGCGGGCGATGAACATGCCGACGAACGGCGTCCAGGAGATCCACCACGCCCAGTAGAAGATCGTCCAGGTCGACAGCCACGCCTTCTCGGGGTCGCCGCCGCTGGCCGCGGTGCGCGAGGCCATCTCCGGCAGCCGGGCGATGTAGTCGCCGAACGTGGTCGGCAGCAGATTGAGCATGAACAGCGTGGGGCCGAGCACGAACACGAACAGCGCGATGATCAGCGCCAGCACCATGTTGATGTTCGACAGCCACTGGATGCCGCGGTCGATGCCCGACACCGCCGACGCGATGAACGCGATGGTCAGGACGGTGATGATGAGAACGAGCCCGACCTTGCCGATGGAATCGACCCAGCCGTTGAACTCCATACCGGCGCCGATCTGCAAGGCGCCCAGACCCAGTGAGGCGGCCGATCCGAACAGCGTCGCGAAGATCGCCATCATGTCGATGATGCGGCCGGCCGGGCCCTTGGCATGCCGGCCGAGAATCGGGCGGAACACCGAGGAGATCAGCTGCGATCGGCCCTTGCGGAAGGTGCCGTACGCGATGGCCAGGCCCGCGACGGCGTAGATGGCCCACGGGTGCAGCGTCCAGTGGAACAGCGTCTGCGCCATCGCCACCTCGGCCGCGGCGTCGGATTCGGCCTGGGCCGTCCCCGGTGGCGGTTTCACGAAGTGGGTCAGCGGTTCGGCGACACCCCAGAACATCAGGCCGATGCCCATGCCCGCGCTGAACATCATCGCGATCCAGGACACGGTCTTGAACTCCGGCTGCTCGTCGTCGTCGCCGAGCGGGATCTTCCCGTACCGGCTGGCCGCGAGCCAGATGACGTATACGACGAAGGCCGACGCGATCAGGACGAACAGCCAACCGGTATTGGTGATGACCCACGACTGCGCATCCGACGCGGCGGACCCGAGGCTCGCCTGATCGAGGATGCCCCAGGCGACGAAGGCCAACGAGCCGAGTGCGGTGATGCCGAAAACCACCCGATCCAAGCCGCGTTCGGGACGTCGCTCGCGAATCGGTTTCCCGGCACTGTCATCTGATCCGTCGGATATGCGGTCGGTGTCTATCGACATCAGATCCGAGTCCTTTCACAGAGTATGGGCGCAGGCTTGCTATAGCCCCCATTACTGGCTCGAGCAACCGTACAGCGTTCGAGTTGGCGGCGCAGCGGGTACCGCCTCTGAATCGCGAGCGGGAATATTCGGCGGAAAAATTTGGCGCTCGGGGGTTTCGCGGATGTGTGAATTGGGTAAAGGCGAATTCATCACCGCGAATATTGTTGATTGTGGCGCATTCTCGCGGCCGTTTGCCCGTCCGTGATCGGATCGTGCGAGACGGTATGCCGGTCGGTGTCTCGTCTTCTTGTTGGCACTGTGCCATCATGATCGTGAATGGGTCAGATCGGCGTAGTCGGCTACCCGGAGTCGAAAGGCGGGTCAATGGTGACCGCACATGCCGTGACGGGACCGATCGCGACGGTCGGCGAGGGCCGACCCGGCCTGCTGTTGGAGGCCCGGCCGATCCGCGCGTATCTTGTTCCGGGACTTCGCCTTCCGGCCCGAGCCTGGTGGATCCGCTATCTCACCACCACCGCGCAGGGCGAACCGGCCGAGGTCACCGGCACCGTGCTGGTGCCGTCGACGCCCTACCCCGACGGTCCGCGCCCGCTGATCGGATACGCCGTCGGCACTCAGGGTCTCGCCGATGTCTCCGCGGCGTCGTGGCAGCTGCGGTGCGGGCTGGAGTACGAGTCGCTGTTCCTGGCTCAGGCGTTGCGTCGGGGCTGGGCGGTCGCGATCTCCGACTATCCGGGGCTGGGTAATCCGGGCTCGCATCCCTACGTGATGGGACGCGCGCTGGGACCGGCCGTGCTCGACAGCATCCGCGCCGCACGGCAAGTGGACGAGGCAGGCCTGGAACCCGATGGGCCGCTGGGTATCTTCGGTTACTCCGAGGGCGGCTGCGCCGCGGGCTGGGCGCTGCAACTCCAGCCCGGCTACGCACCGGAACTGACGCTGGACGGCGGCGCGGTCGGCTCCGCGCCGGCCGATCTGGAGGGGATGTTCGAGCATCATGACGGCGGCCGCTACGCGTTCCTGCTGTTCTACGCTCTGCTCGGCATCGACGCCGCCTATCCGGAACTGGACGTGCTGGCCCTGCTGAACCCCGCCGGACGGGCGCTGGCCGCGGTGCTGCGCCGCACCCATGTGCTGCCGGGCGCGGCGCTGGGTATCGCGGGCAGCCTGGTGCTGCCGACACGCTCGGCCCGGTACGTGCGCCGTCACCCGCTGGAGGTGCCCGAGGTGCTGGCGCGGCTGCGGGACAATCGGCTGGGCGCGATCCCGCCCGCGGCCCCGGTGCTGCTCGCCGGTGGCACCAAGGAACAGGTCATCCCGTTCGAGCAGATGACCGCGCTGTACCGGGACTGGCGCGGTCTCGGCGTCGATGTCACCTTCGTGACCATGGCGCGGGAGCATATCGGCGGCGCGTTCTCCTTCGCCCCCAAGGCTTTTCAGTTCCTCGCCGAGCGTTTCGCCGAGCGGGCACCGGCCCGGCAGCGCACCGCCTGACCGCTGATCAGCCTGTGCCGGGCGTCTTTTCGAAGAACGCGGCGACCATGGCCTGCCCTGCCCGCCGTTGTCTCGGCTCCGCCTGCGCGCCGAACAACCGCTCGTCCACCTCCGTGACGACCTGCTCGGCCGACCGCAGCAGCCGGGCGCCCGCGGCCGTGAGTTCGATCGTCGACGCCGATCCGGCACGCGCCGTGCGATCACGCACCAGGCCCGCGCTCACCAGGCCTTTCACCGCGGTGTGCACGCTCTGCACGCTGATGCCCGACATGCGCGCGAGATCGCTGAACGAGGCCCCGGGGACCCCGGCGATGTGGCCGAGCAGCCCGAGCCGGGCGATGGTGAGGTCCAGCGGCGCGAGCGCGGCGCCGAGTTCGCTCTCGACCCGCTTGGCCAGCGTGAGCACGAGAATGGACGCGCTGGTCGCGGGTGGCCCGGGGCGGCCGTCGTCGGTCGGCATCCCTTCAGTTTCGCGCATAGGCCGCGGACGTCCCTAGGCCACCGACACCGGTTCGCGGTCGTGGCGGCGGGTGCGACGCCAGGCGTAGGCCAGGAAGAACACCAGCCCGAGCAGGGGAAGGGTGCTCAGCGCCCAGCTCAGACCGAGGGGCGGGCCCGGCTGGCGGAGGACGGCCAGGTCGCGCAGTTCCCCGACGCCGTGCCCCTGCGGGCCGTCGATCTCGAAGCGGAAGGTCCAGTTGCCCTCCTGCTCCAGGGATTGCACGTCCAGACCCCAGACATCGCGCTTGCGGGGATGCCGGGACAGCGGGTCGGGCCGAAAGGCGCGGCCGTCGGGCCTGATTCCGGTGAGCGTGCCGGTCTTGTCCTCGATGCCGCCGTCGGGGATGAAGGTGAAGTCCAGCGATTGCAGCGCGCGCAGCGGCCAGGTGCTGAACCCGACGGTGAGCCCGTACGGCCCGGCCTGGACGTGCTCGGTGTGCGCGATGTCGACCGGTTCGTACGCGCCCGCGCTTCCGGCGGGAATGGTGGCCAGGCCCATGGCGAGCAGCAGGGTGGCCGCGGCCGACAGCAGTCTGGTGATCACGCGCGGTCTCCTTCCGCGGCGGCGAGCCGCAGCATGACGCCGAACCGTCGGCCGAGGAAGCCGCCGAGGGCGCCGAGCGCGCCACCGGCGATCGCGGTGGCGACGATGACCGCCACGGCGGGCAGCCGGGCGTCGCGGACGAGGACGGTCTGCCAGGGCGCGCAGATCGCGATGACCAGCCCGCCCAGCCCACCGGCCAGGCTGGGGAGCCACCCGGCCCGTCCGTTGCGCAGCAACAGGTCGATGCCGACACCCACGGGCAGCAGGCACAGCGGCACCAGTGACGGTGTGGAGGGGATGATCCGAATGTTCTCGCGCAGTGGCAGATCCACGAAATCGGCGTAGGCCTGGGCCGCCCACGGCGCGAACCACCAGAACACGCCCTGCACCAGCGCCGCGGTGGCGGCCACCCCGGTCGCCCCCCAGCGGCCGAAGCCCGCGCCGGTCGTCAGCAGCAGCACGACGATGAAGGCGGTGACCGCCGTGGTCCACCGCACCGTGCCGGTGGACAGCTGCTGCACGGCCAGCGCGGTGATCACGCTGGACACCACCAGATGCCCGAGGCTCGCGAGCGTGCCGAGCCGTCCCCACCGGTGCTCGCGGGCGGCCGCGAACACGATCACCGTGCCCACCGAGGTGACCGTGCTGGACAGGAACAGTCCGATGTGCGGCGGCGAGTCGATCACCGCGTCGAAGCCGTAGAGCGAATGCCACCACAGATCCCACAGCCCGTACAGCAGGAACGACGCCGCGCCGAGACAGGTCACGAGGTAGCCGAGCGGTGCGGTGAAGGTGCGGCCGAAGACCCCGATGCCCGGCCCGCCGAGCGCCGAATCCACCGGGCGCCCACCGCGTCCGGCCGCGGTGGTGGCGAGAATGACCGCGAGACCGGTGAATCCGGCGATCGCGGCGCTGGCGTAGATGAACAGGTGCGGCAGGGTGAAGAAGGTGTCCGGGCCCACGTCGGCGTGCCACTGGATGTCCCAGGTGGCGCCGACCGCCCAGGTCATGGTGGCGAAAAATAGCACGGACGCGGGCAGCCAGGGCCGGATGCCGGTGCCGCGGGCGGCGACCGGCGCGCTCACCCCCGCTGCGGAGACGGTCAGATCCATTGGGCTGCTCCCGTTTTCTCTCGTGACGACTCGGATGGCTTCAGGTGGCTCTGACGGAGAAGGTGGCCGTGCCGGAACCGTCCGGGCCGGCCAGGTCGATGGTGATCTCCCACTGTCCGGACATCGGCAGGTCCAGGTCGGCGCGATAGCGTCCCGGTCCGGTCGCCGTGGCCGCGACGGGCGGCACGGCGTGACCCATCTGCGGCATGGCGGGGGCCACGGTCACCCGGGTCGGTTGCGCGGGAGCGGATTGCCGGTCGGTGATGTCGAATTCGACCGCGTTGGCTCCCGGATGCAGTGTGCTCGCCAGCCGTATCGAGTAGGGCCCCGCCGGAATACGCTGCGCCGCGTCTTCGCCGCCCGGCCACAACAGCCAGGTGGCGACGCCGGCGATCACGGCGAATACGGCCGTGGCGAGGAGGATGTCTCGTCTCTTCCGGCGGGGATGGTCGGTTGTCATTGGGGCGCACCGGCTTTCACGTCGACCACGGCCGGGGCGGTCAGTACGGAGTAGCCGCGTTCGGCCTGGGCCCAGACCAGGTATCGGCCGGGCAGGGGGAAGGTGTAGGTGAAGGAGATGTCGGGGCCGTAGGCGGCGACGGTCTCGTCCGGCGGCTGGGCGCCCGGGCCGAGCATCGGCGCCATGGCGTGCGCGTGCGCCCAGATCGGTGCGGTGGCGGCGGCCGCGCCCGCGGGGACGTCCGCGGGCTGCGGTCCCACGGCGATGAGGTGGCCGAGCATGCCCAGCCAGAGCTGGAGATCCGCGGGTCCGCCGAATCGAGCGGTGAGGGTGCCGGGGACGCCTGCGCTGAGATCGGTTGCGGTCAAGGCGTTTCGGGCCTCGGACGGTGCGGGCGCCGGGTTTCGCGGTGGCGATGCGGCCGAGCCCGAGACGCGAATCGCGGACCGCAGCAACTGGACTCCGCCGCCGCGGCGCGAGAGCTCTGCGGCGACGGCGTAGTCGCCGGATTCCGGGAGCACGATGCGGACCTCGAAAACACCGGGCGCCGTGCGGATCGGATGCCGGTGCCAGAGCCGGTCGGCCGGGCCGACGATCATGAGATGTACCAGGGCGTCGTCGGCGACCAGCAGATCGTCGACCGGACGGCCGGTGGCGCTGTCGGTCAGCGACAAGACGAGATCGAGGGGCCGCCCCGCGACCGCTTCGCCTCGGACGCTCGAGGTCAGATTGACCGGCGGCCGTGAGTAATTCGTCGTCATCGGCAGATCGCGTTCGGGATAGGGATCGCCGACGGTGGCCGAGGTCGGATCCAGCAGGCTGCCCGTGGGCCGTGGCGGCGGGGCGCCCGCGGAGAGGACGGCGCCGGTGATGCCCACCGTCAGGGCCGCCACCGTCGCACCGGCGGGCAGCAGGGTGATCCATCCCCGCTTGGACACCAGTGCGGTGCCGACGGAGATCAGCAGCAGCGCACCCGCCGTGAAGAAGCCGCCGTACGCCGCGCGTTCCCACGGTGTCACGACCTGCGCCGCCACGACGAAGGGAATCCGGGCGGTGCGCACGCCGTCGCCGACGCTCAGCTCCCACGGTCCCGCGTGGTCCACGCGCAGCGTCGCCGGATAGGGACCGGCGCGCTCGCCCAGTTCGACGGTGGTGGACGAGCCGGGCCCCGCGCGGTCGACGGGAACGGCACCGAGCGCGAGAGTGCCTGGGGCAGTACCGGTGTGGGTGACGACGTCGACGCGCAAGGGCCCGGGAACCGGCTGCGCCCGCCGCACGATCACCGTCAATTCCCGATCGCCCAGCGATTGCGCGACGGCGAGATCGGCTCCGGCGGCAGCGCCGTCGGCGTGGGCCACCGGTCCGCCGAGCAGCGCCGTCAGCAGGCAGACACCGATCACCGCCACCGCGGCGCGCACGCACCGCATGTCAGCGAGATCTGCGAACTGCCGCGGGCATCGCGCGCCTCGTCCCCGACCACCGCACGGCTGTCGACCAGCGGATACGAGTGACGCGAGATGTCGACAGCGGCTGCACCAAACCGATTATGCCGTGCCCGGCAAGCGGTTTCACCGGCCGATTCCCGCCAGAAGCCGGCGATTCAGGATTCGGGGCGCAGCAGCAGGCCGACGATGGACCGGACGAAGTCCTCCAGTCGCTGCCTAGGGTATTCGTCGGGATCGGAGACCGCGAGGCGGCCGAGCATCTCGGCCACGGTGAGCAGCGCGTTGACCAGCAGCGCGGAATCCACGTCCGCCCACCGCGAGTCGAGGGCCGCGCCCATCCGCACCAGCGCCTCGGCCTGGTCGAAGATGCCGGTCCGGGAACTGCGCAGGGCCGCCCGGTACTCGTCGGGCGCGCTACCCGGACTGGTCAGGATCAGGCGCCAGCGCGTCGGATTCGCCAGTACCACACCGACGAACGTCTCCACCGCCGCCGAGGCGGCGACCACCGGGTCCGCGCCGACGAGGTCCGCCGGTAGCGTGTCGGCCACTTGTTCCAGGCCGCGTTCGCGTTCGCGTTCCAGCAGCGCCGTCACCAATTCGGCGCGCGTCTTGAACACCGTGTACAGCACGGGTTTTCCCACGCCCGCCGCCTGGGCGACGGCCTCCATGCTCAGTTCGTGCAACTCGACCCGGCCGAGCACCGCCAACGCGGCGTCCAGCACCTGTTCGCGGCGTTGCTCCGGAGGCAGGCGCGGCGCGTAGCGGCGGCGCGGTCGATCGGTCGCCGGGCGCGGTTTCGTCACTGCCGTCTCACCTCCACGCGATCCATAGTGTCAGCTCGGCCGCCGGTGGGGGTAACCGTCGGGAAATCGAATATTACGAGGCCGTTGTATTCCATCGCCGCGATTGCTACGGTGACGTTGTATTCGCCGTCGGGGCGGGTCAGCGCACGAAGGAGGAGCCATGGGCTTCGATCCGACCACCCTTCGCCGGGACGACTACGGGTTCTTCGGGCCCGGCTCGCCGAGTTGGAAGGTCTGGACCGCACCGACCGCGGTGATCGGTTTCCAGCGCGCGGTGGTGCTCGAGCACTTCGACCCGTTCCTCACCGCGGCGGTCGCCGACTCGCGCGGCATCTACACCGATCCGCGCAGCCGGCTCGACAACACCTTCGCCTACTTCCTGATCGTGGCGGTCGGCGACGGCCGGACCGCGATCCAGGCGTCGGAGCATCTGCGGCAGGTGCACGCGAAGATGAACGGCACCGAGCCGATCAGCGGACAGCGCTACAGCGCGAACAGCCCCGAGACCCAGCTGTGGATCCATCTCACCGGCTGGCATTCGGTGTTGAAGGCCTACGAGGAGTTCGGGCCCGGACTGAGTCCGGAGGAGGAGGCGCGCTACTGGGCGGAATGCGCGATCGCGGCCGAGCTACAGACCTGCCGGGCGGAGGACGTGCCCCGTTCCCGCGCCGAGCTCCGGGAGTACTTCGAGCGGGTGCGCCCGCGGCTGTGCACCTCCGAGCGGGCGGAGGAGGGCATGCATCATCTGCTGTGGACCTCGCGGGCCAACGGCTCGGGCTGGACCTACTACTTCGGCAGCCGCCTGCTGTCGCTGGCCTCGGTCGCGATCACGCCGCGCTGGATGCGCCGATTGGGCCGCTACGACCGGCCGGGCATCGTGGACCTCGCGGTGAAGCTACCCGCCCGCGTAATCGTCTGGTCGGCAACCCTTTTCAAGTCCTACGGCTTGATCAAGAGCGCCCCGCTGATCGCACCCATGGCCGGTGCGATCCTCGAACAGCACCTGAAAATGGAGCCTCCGGCCGAGCCGGAGACAATCACGCCCGCCGAGGCGCGCGCCCGCTACGGCCGCCGCGCCGTCGCCCGCGCGAGCTAGGTTGTGCATTCGAACAAATGGGTCTCGCCGAAGTCGAATTTCTGCCGATAGTGGCGCGGAAGCGGCGGTCGTAGGGTGCAGTCAGCGGTTATATCGGCCGCGGTCGAGCAACCTTCCGGAATACGGGACGGTGGATGGGGTGTGTTGTCGATGAGGACAGCTCTGGGTCGTCGAGTGCTGCCGCTGGCCGCGGCGTGTGCGCTGGTGGCGAGCGTGGTCGGCGGGAGCGGGGCGGCATTCGCCGATCCCGGCTTCCCGCCCTCGTTCCCATCGGATCAGAATCAGCTGCCGCAGTTGCCGCGCGAGCCGGATATCTACGACGCGTTGCCGATTCCGGCGCCCGACAACGATTCCTGGTACGCCGATCCGCCGAATCTGGCGGAATTGCTCCCGGGCGACATCATTCGCACCCGCGAGGTGCAGACGCGGCTGCTGGGTATTCCGGTGCCGGTGTTCAGCAAGCAATTGCTGTTCCGGTCCACCGACGTGCACGGCAATCCGATCGCGACCGCCACCACCGTCATCGTTCCGGGGATTCCCTGGGTGGGCAGCCCGCGGCCGGTGGTGTCGTTCCAGGAGGCCATCGACTCCACCGACTCGGCCTGCAATCCGTCGCACACGCTGCAGACCGGCACGTTCAAAGAGATTGCGCTGGCGCAGTTTTGGATCGCGCAGGGCTTCGCGTTCAACGTGCCCGATTTCGACGGCAAGTTCAACACCTTCAACACCTATGACGAGGGCCGGATGGTGCTCGACAGCCTGCGCGCGATGAAGAACGACGCCGCGCTGGGGCTGCGCGATTCCGCGATCGCCATGTACGGCTTCTCCGGGGGTGGGTCGGCGACCGCCCGCGCGGCCGAGCTGCGCCAGAGTTATGCGCCGGACGTGCGTATCGCGGGCGCCGCATTCGGCGGTGCGCCACCGGATCTCGCCGCCATCGCCGACTACGCCACGGTGCCGCGGCCCGGCGTCACCGGGATCAGCAGTTTCACCATGTGGCTCGGCGCGGCCGCACTCGCCCGGGAATTCCCCGTCGAGTTCGATCCTCGCCGTTTGCTGAATGCCGAAGGGCAGCAGATCATCGCGGATTTGAACAGCCGCTGCGTTTATTCGGCCGCGCTCACCGGAATGTATCGGCCGATCAGCGAGTACTACGCGCCCGGCTCGCAGGGGCTGAACGATCCGGCGATCCAGGAGGTATTGCGCAGTCAGAGCCTCGGTAAGCACATTCCGGATATCCCGCTGCTGTGGTGGAACGGGGTGTGGGACGAGCTGATTCCGTCGTCGATCGTGCTGCCGACGGTGAACGACTACTGGCGGCGGGGCGCGGATCTGCGCTACTACACCATGCCGCTGCCCGAGCACCTCACCAACGCGGTCGCGGGCTGGCTACCGGCGACGGCGTGGATCAGCGCGCTCCTGCGCGGCCTGCCCCCGGGGCCGAAGTTCAAGCTGGACTACCCGTCGCCGCTGCCGCCGGACTTCCCCGGCGCCTGACCGGGTCCCCGATTTGTCGGCGCGGTAGGTCACAATCGAGGTCTCGGGTGGACGTGTCTCGCGTCCGCGGCACCGAGTCACGGAACGGGGAGCAGCGAAATGTCTGTCGCACACCATGATCGGCTGCGGCTCGACCACACCGATTTCGCGACGGTGCGGCCGCTGCTCCGGACCCGGCTGTATTCCACCGCCGCCGCTGGGCCCGAGGTGGTGCGGCGGGTGGTCGCGCCGGGCCTGATCCAACGGGTCGTGGTCGACCGCGCCGGCGCGGTCACCCCCGTCACCTTCGACATGCTGCGAAGCTGGCCGATCGGCGAATTCGACCTGTTCACCCTCGCCGAACACAATGTCCGCGCCGCGGGCGGCGTCCGAATCCGCCACGGCGACTTCGATGTCCCGCTCGCCGAGGGCCTGCCCCCGATGTCCATCCTGTCCGGCCCCGAATACCTGACCGCCCACGCCCGCTGGCTCGGCGACCACCCGGTCACCGGCCCCCACGGCGCCGTCCTGATCCTCCCCTCCGAACAGCACATCTACGCCTACCCGATCATCGGCCCCGAACTGGCCGCCGCCGCAACCGTCCTCGCCCAACTCGCCCGCGTCTGCCACGCCGAAGACCCCCACCCCCTCAACCCCTGGGTCTACTGGTGGCACAACGGAACCCTCGACCTGGCCGCCACCACCACCCACCGAAACGGCGAAACCGACCTGAACCCCACCGAACATTTCCGCACCTTCGCCACCCGCCTGAGCGAAGAGCCCACCGACTAGCCGAGGAGCAGCCTCATCGCGCTGCAACTAAAACTAATTCGGTTCCCGAGGCTGCCACGTCGAGCCGGTCGAATAGAATTCTGGTGACCCTCGAGCCGGCGGAGAGGTTTCGAACGGCGACCCATGATCGTCTATAACGGACTCGCCGGATTCGGTTCCATTGCTCCATCGGACATGAATTCTCCAGGCAGAGTAGTTCTTCGTTTCACCGATTATCAAAAAGGTTTCCGTGTCCGTGTCGGTGATCTTGTACGGAAACCGAAGCGGCGTAGTTTGTATGTCGGCTCCCCACATCGTATCGGGGTCATCTGACGATGCCACAATCTTTGGCGGCGATCGGTCGAGGTCGACTTCTACAAGTCTTCCGATTGTTTCGCCCCCGCATTGCCCGGTGATAACCGTACCGGCTATGCCGCCAGGCTTGCGGTCAACCGATTCTACGCTTAGTTCTGTTAATGTCACCGGAGTTTTGTTACGTCCGGCAAGTGTCAGACTCACTCGGCTCACGGTGCCGAATGTGCCATAATTCCCGGCGTCTATGCCGTCGTGACTTCGGACCCATTCGGCCCAATTATCGCGTGCGGGCGGCGGGCCTAGGGCGTCAATGTTCTCGCGGAATAGGTACGTGCCACAATTGCTGATTCCTCGGTCGGTTGTCCATGTGAGGGGTACTTGCGTACCAGTACCAGCGCTATTGCCGCTCGGACGTTCCTTCCACGGTGACCAGACGAGGAGCGCTACCACAACGCTGACAATGCCGGCGATCGATCCGGCCCACGTCGCAACCATGACCGACCTGTGTCGATGCTTTTCGACAGACCGAGTAGCTTCTGATTCCGAGGGGCCGACGGCTGCCGATTGAATCGCATTGTCACTATCGTGAGCAACAATGACGCTGCCCTGTGGGCGCTCGATGTTGTAAATGGTCGATACAGCGGAGGGCTGTGGCGTTGCCTGTTCGGCGTCTCGTATACCTCCAGGCAATCCTGCGACTCGCTCACCCTCTGGCGTTATGCGTAATCGGGCTCCGCCCGGCTGCCATGTGCGAGTGCTGGTCGCATAACCCTTGTCTGTCAGCCACCGCGCCGCGGCCGCGAGTTCATCACGACTGGGTAGCAAAACACTTTTATCAAGGTGGGCCTGGAGTGCCGCAGGAGTGGGAGTGGATTCCGATCGGCCGGCCAGCAGCTCCCCATACAGCCATTCCAGCAGTGCCATTCGAATCTGCAACAGTCGATCAGCGGCTCCCGTCACGCCCCCAGCCTCCGAACTGTGATTTCACTGCGCCGGATCGGCGCTACATGCGAGGTATATCACGTGCGGCCACCGGTGTCCTGGGAGTCGGGCGCTCGATGGAACCCGCGCCCGGCCGGTGCGGAGTGAATGGAACCGGCAGGGTGGGGAGGACGCGTCGTGCTATTGCTTGCGGCCGACGGCGCCGTAGGCGTCGAGTGGTTCGGTCATGCCGATGCGGTGCCGCAGCGGCCGCCACTCGGTGATCGGCACCATGCCGGGCTCCACCAGTTCCAGCCCCGCGAAGCAGCTGGAAAGCTCCTCGGGACTGCGCAGTATGTAGGGGGCGCCGCCGGCTTGGACCAGCCGTTCGCTCCCGGCGACGACGGCGGATCCGGTGTCGGTGCCGTCCCACAGCACCAGGTAGCTGCCCGCGGGGGTCGGGGCGATCAGGCGCGCGACGATATCGCGGATGGTGTCCAGTTCGGGTTCGTAGCCGAGGACGCCCATGAACAGCACCGCCGTCGGCTGAGTGAAGTCGAGGACCTTTTCCGCCTCGGCCAGAATCCGATCGGGGTCGTGGTAGTCGGCGTGCACGTACGTGGTCACACCCTGTGGGCTGGTGTTGGTCAGCAGGGCGCGGGCGTGGGCGAGGACCAGCGTGTCGTTGTCGACGTAGACGATGCGGGACTCGGGGGCGAGCTGCTGAGCCACCTCGTGGGTGTTCTGCATGGTGGGCAGGCCGGTGCCGACATCGATGAACTGGCGGATGCCCGCCTCCCCGGCCAGATAGCTCACCACCTGGACCAGGAACTCCCGCGACAGCCGGGCCATTCGGACGATGTCCGGATAGACCGCGGCGACCGCGTCTCCGGCGGTGCGGTCGGCCGGGTAGTTGTCGCTGCCGCCCATCCAGTAGTTCCAGATCCGTGCCGCGTGGGGCGTATCGATGTCGATCGCGGCGAGCACATCCCGGTCCTGGGTCATCGGCTCATGCTACCCGCCGGGCTCCTTTCGCACGCAAGGCTTTACGCGCTTTCCGTACTCGGATTCACGCGGCGTCCGGCGTGGTGAGGACACCGGCGAGTTCGAGTTCGCGCTCGATGGCCAGCGCGGCGTGCCGCTGCCCGGCCGCCCGCAACTGCGCGATCCGCTCGCGCACGGCGGTGAGTCCGTATTCCCTTGTTACGTCGAGTATTCCGACGCGGCCGGTGCGCGAGTGCGCGGCCGCCGCGGTGGTGCCGATGGCCTCGGTCACGGGTGTCCCCCTCGCATGGCGCGGTCCCGATATGTGCGTCTCCATTCTACCGTGCATATGCACGTGCAGAAGCACGTGCGTACGTACGTAGGTATCACTTAAGCTGTTGTGGCACACTCGATGACGCGTTACCGCGACGCGACAGGAGGCGCCTGTGATCGAGAGTAATGCCGCCCGGGCGGCGGTTCCGGGGAGTGGAACCGAGCCGGGGACGGACCCGGCCCTGCTGCGGCTGGTGCTGGGCACGCGGCTGCGGCGGTTGCGCGAGGCCGCGGGGATCAGCGGGCAGGCCGCCGGCCGGGCCATTCGCGCGTCGCATTCGAAGATCAGCCGCCTGGAGGCCGGGCGGGTCGGGTTCCGGGCCATCGACATCGACGATCTGCTGTCGCTGTACGGAGTCGAAGATCCAGACACCCGGGCCGACTTCCTCCGCCTCGCGAAGCGGGCCAACGCCACCGGCCGCTGGCAGGTCGACGGCGACCTGGGGGCCCAGCGGCTGGACACGTACCTGGCGCTGGAGGACGCGGCCGCGCTGCTGCGCTCGTATTCGCCGGGCGTGCTGCCGGACCTGCTGCAGACGGCGGCCTACGCGCACGCGGTGGCCGCGATCGCCCGGCCGGGTCCGACCGCGGATATCCAGCGCCGCGTCGAGCTGCTGATGCGGCGGCAGCGCCTGCTGCAGCGTCCGGGCGCGCCCAAGGTCTGGCTGGTGATCGAGGAGGCGGTGCTGCGCCGGCCGTTCGGCGGCACGGGGGTGTGGCAGGACCAGCTGGACCACGTGGCCGCGGTCGCGGCCGCCGGTGACGCCATCGTGCAGATCGTGCCCGACCACGTCGGCGGTCCGGCGATCAGCTCGGTCCCGTTCACACTGCTGCGCTTCGCCGAACAGGACCTGGGCGACATCGTCCACCTGCATCACGCCACCGGCGCGCAGTTCCTCGACCGCCGCGCCGACCTGGACGCCTACCACGCGATCTGGGACCGATTGTGCGTGCACGCCAGTCCGCCCGATCAGAGCCTGGAGCTGATCACCGCGCTGGCCACCGGCCGATCCGCGCGCGCTGCCCGATAGCGGAAGGGTATCGCCGCAGGCTGCGTGGGCATTCTGCGAAATGTTCTGCATGCCAACAACTTTCGGCCTCCACACGGCATTCGCGCACTAGAGCGGCACGACGAACTGCGGTGTCGTGATTAGGGTGGATGTGTGAATGTTGAAGTGACACCGTTACCTGGTATCGGTGTGCGTAAGGAATTTTTGTCGGCTTCTTCCCGGCGGCGGGTCGGGGTCATCGATCATAAAGACGGCACGATCGACCTGATCGTGAGCAAGCCCAGCAACCCCGATGTGACCGATCAGATCTCCCTGTCGGCGCACGAGGCCTCGGTACTGGCCAACCTGCTCGGCGCGCCGCAACTGGTGGCGCAATTGCAGGAAGAGCACCGCGATCTCGACGGTGTCACCACTCGGCAGCTGGGCATCCGAACCGGCTCCCCGTTCGTCGACCGCCCGCTGGGCGACACCCGGATGCGTACGCGGACAAAGGTTTCCGTCGTCGCGGTGGTGCGTTCCGGGCATCCCATCCCGTCGCCCGGCCCGGAGTTCGTGCTGGCGGCCGGGGACGCGCTGGTGATCGTCGGTACCGTGGCGGGCCTGACGGCGGCCGCCGATATCCTCGCGGACGGCTGAGCCCGTGGTGGAACAGGACACCGCGCTCGCACTGGTGCAGTTGGGCGCGGTATTTTTCGGGCTCGGACTGCTGGGCCGGCTGGCGGCGCGGATCGGGATGTCGCCCATCCCGCTGTACCTCATCGGCGGCCTCGTCTTCGGCACCGGCGGGCTGGTGCAACTGCATCAGGTGGATCAGTTCATCCACCTCGCCTCCGAGATCGGGGTCGTCCTGCTGTTGCTGCTGCTCGGGCTGGAATACAGTGCCGCCGAGCTGGTGACCGGGATGCGGGCCTCCTGGCTGGCCGGCGTCGTGGATCTGGTGCTGAACGCGACACCGGGTGTGCTGGTCGCGCTGCTGCTGGGTTGGGGATTCGTCGGCGCGGTGGCGATGGCCGGGGTCACCTACATCTCCTCGTCGGGCATCGTCGCGAAGGTGCTCAACGATCTGGGCCGGGTCGGCAACCGGGAGACGCCCACGATTCTGTCGATCCTGGTGTTCGAGGATCTCGTGATGGCGGGCTACCTGCCGGTGCTGACCGCGGTGCTGGCCGGGGTCGGCTTCGTCTCCGGACTGAAGACGCTCGGGATCGCGCTGGTGGCGGTGACCGTGGTGCTGGTGGTCGCGCTGCGATACGGCCGGTTCGTCTCCGCCATCGTCGACAGCGAGGATCGCGAGATCTTCCTGCTGAAGCTGCTCGGCTCGGCGCTGCTGGTCGCCGGGGTCGCCTCCACGCTGCAGATCTCGGCCGCGGTCGGCGCGTTCCTGCTCGGGATCGCCATCTCCGACACCACGGCCCATACCGCGGCGAAGATTCTCGAACCGCTGCGCGACCTGTTCGCCGCGCTGTTCTTCGTGCTGTTCGGCCTGAGCACCGATCCGAAGAGTATTCCGCCGGTGCTGGGCTGGGCCGTCGTGCTCGCCGTGGTCACCGTGGTGACGAAGGTGGCGACGGGCTGGTGGGCGGCCAAACGCGCCGGAGCCTCCCGCTACGGCCGGGCTCGAGCCGGTACGGCGCTGGTGGCCCACGGCGAGTTCTCCATCGTCATCGCCGGACTGGCCGTCGCCGCCGGGGCGGTGCCGGACGAGTTCGCGGCGCTGGCCACCACCTATGTGCTGCTGATGGCCGTGCTCGGACCGATCGCCGCCCGCGTGACGGAGCCGATCCTGGTGTGGGTCGACCGTCGTCGTCCCGCGCGGGTCGGGGACCGCAGCCCGGCCGGCTGAGCGGTCACCGCCGGCTGGTGGGGGCCGGGCCCCCCACCCCCGCGCCCCCCCCCGCCGCCGCCGGCCCCCCCCCCCCCCCCCCCCGGCGGGGGGCGGGGTTGTGCGTGGCGGCTTGCCTCCCCTACCTGCGCTCATCAACCCACCGCGGCAGTACCGGCGATCTCGAATCCGGACGGAATCGCGAACTCTGGATGTGGGTCGAGGCTCACCCGGTACACGACACGTTCGCCGTTGAACGCGGTACGGCCGTGTAGCCAACGGTGATTGTGCAAGACGTAGATAGCCGGAGGAGCCTCCGAAAAGTACTGTGCGAGGACGGGATAGGACGGGTAAGGCTTCAGGGCGGTTCGCAGTGAGGTCGGCGTAGACGTCGCGTCCGTCGATGACGAGACACTCTCCGCCGGAGGTGCTCTTTCGGGCGCAGACGACCAAGAGCAGGGCGGGTGGGTCGATGACGCCGGATCGG
>NZ_JARWOP010000072.1 GCF_029868745.1 Nocardia wallacei
GTTGTCCGCCTTCGTGTTCGGGCCGTCGCCGAGGCAAACGGGACGCGGCGTCGACGTGGCCGGGATGGCGGCCTTCGCGGTGGCGGCGACGGCGGTCACCTTCGGCATCATCCGTGGCGGCGAGCACGGCTGGACCGATCCGCGGGCGCTCGTCGCCCTGGTCGCCGGAGTGCTCGCGGCCGGGTTGTTCGTGGTCGTCGAAATCCGCAGCGCGACACCGATATTCCCGCTCGCACTGCTGCGCAACGGCGAGTTCACCGCCACCCTCCTCGCGGCGGCCGGGCTCAACGTTGCCGCCTTCGCGGTCAGTCCGCTGCTGTCGCTGTGGTTGCAGCAGCAGTTGCGGCTGTCACCGCTGCAGGCCGGGCTGTCGATGTTGCCCATGGCGGTCACCGCGTTCGTGGTATCGGGCGCGCTCGGCCGGCTGCTGCACGAGCTGGCGCCCGAGTGGACGATCGGCGGCGGGCTGATCGTGATCGGCGCGGGCGCCGGGCTGCTCGGGTTCATCGACGCCGAATCCTCTTGGACCGCACTGCTTCCCGGCTTCGTCGTGATCGGCGTGGGGGTCGGTGCGGTGGCGCCGGCGCTGGTGGCGGTGGGAATGGCGGCGGTGGCGCCGCAGCAGAGCGGGACCGCCGCGGGCGCGGTGAACACCGCACGGCAACTGGGCATGGCGCTGGGAGTCGCGGTGCTGGGCACCGTCTTCCGCGGCGTGGCCGGAGACGGGCGTCCCGCCCTGCCCCGGTTCGTCGAAGGACTGGACGCGGCGGTCGCGGTGGCAAGCGGGGTGGGGCTCGTGCTCGGAATCGTCACCTTCGCCCTGTTCCACCGGCGAAGCCGGGTGCCGGAGGTCGCGGTGAGCGACAGCGGAGTACCCGTCGCCTGACCTTCCCGCTCACCAGTGTGAGCGAGGCACGTCGAACTCCGCGCACAACGCGCGCCACACGTCGCGTGGGTCGGCCCCGGCCTCGATGGCCTGGGTACCGGTCCGCCCACCCAGGGACGGCAGCACATGGTCGTTCAGCAGCGAGTCGCCGCGGACCACCCCGAACTCGGCGTGCAACAGTTCCCGGAAATCAGTCAATCGCACCGTGCCGAGGTTACCCGCACCGCCACACCCCCACCCGCGCGCCCGGGCCACCCCCCGAGCGCAGCGCATCAGAGACCGGCCGCAGCGGTCACAATCGCCTTTGTCGCGGCATAATTTGCCATCTCAACGCTGTTTGTGTCCGCGCAGGCCGGGTGTCAGCGGGCCCGGGCGGCATCGAGGACTCGGTGGCAGGTCTCGATCGGGTCGGAGACGACGTCGGCGGTGGCCGCGGCGGCGGTGGCGGCGCGCCGGTACGACGGGTCGGCGATCATGCGCAGGACAGCCGACCGTATCGCCTCGCCGGTGAACGGGCGGACTACTATCGAACTGCCTTGGCGGGCAGCGCGATTCGCCAGTTCCCACTGGTCACCGCCGCCGGGTACCGTCACGATCGGCACGCCTGCGAGCAGGGTTTTCGCCAACAGGCCGTGTCCGCCGCCGCCGACCACCAAGTCGGCGTGCCGGAGCAGTTCGTCCTGGCGGCCCAAACCTGCTGTGGCCCAGGGCGGCAGGTGCGCGGGCGGGGAGTGAATGGTGGAGACCGCGACCCGCACACCGGCGCCGTCGAGCGCGTCGAGCACGCCCTCGGCCATGTTCTCCACGCCCGTGTGTGCGGTCGAGGGCGCCACCATGACCAGCGGTTCGGCACCGGGCGGCAGCGGCAGCACGTCGTCGGTCGGCTCCCACAGCAGCGGTCCGACCAGGTGCGCGTGCTCGGGCCAGTCGGGCCGGGGGACCTCGAGTGCGGGCAGGCTCGCGATCAGGCGCGCCTGCGGTCCGGGATCTTCCGGCGGCAGGCCGACGCTCACCCGGGCCGCGGCGCGCTGCTGTTCGCCGCGATGGATCGCCCGGGCGGACAGGCCGCGCAACACCACGTCCCGCGCCCGGCCGCGCAGGCCCTCCCCGGGTGCGAGCCCACTTCCGATGGGCGGCAACGCTTTCGACGGCAGATATAGCGGATGCGGCGACAGTTCCACCCATGGCACCCGTAGTCGTTCGGCGGCCATGCCACCGCCCGCGGTGAGAACGTCCGACACGACGAGTTCGGGCAGCATCGCACTCAGTTCGGGCAGGATCTCCGAGGAGATGTGCGCGGCGCGCTGGTGGATGCGCTGTCCGGCGTCGCCCGGATCGTCCTCCGGGCGCGGGGCGAGTCCCTTCAGCCGCCGCACCCCGAGACTCGCCGCCCGCGCGGCGTCGAACCACACCGGCGAGGTGAACAGCACCGGCTCGTCGCCCGCCGCGAGAAACCGCAGGCACAGCGCGATCGCCGGGAACGCATGACCAGGGTCCGGCCCCGCGATGACAGCCACTCGCATGCGCCCCAGGGTGCCACATCCCCCGCATTCGCCTGCCACAACCCATGGTTCGCGAACCCGCGCGGTGTCACCGGAACACCGGCGGGCCGTCCGGTGACGACACCGAACGGCCCGCGGTCCCTGGCACAGGGACGTCTACATCTTGTTCACTGTCGACTTGTTCGACCCCGACACCGCCTTGTACAGCAGGTACAGCCCGAACACCACGAGGCTGATAATCAGAATCGGGAACAGCGCCTTGACCAGCGCACCGATCACGATCAGCGCCAGCCAGACGAGCGCGACGACGCCCAGGATCTTCCAGAACATGTCCACTTCCTCCCGAAGGTTTCCGAACCGCCGTCAGCGCGATCCGACTCCTCCATACTGACAAGCCGAAGCCCGAAAATCACCAGGTCACAAGCGATATCCGGGAAAGATCAGGGTTGTCCCCTAGACCGGATCAACGCCGGTCGGCCAGCTCGGTGAGCGCCTGGGCCCAGCCGTCCAGGCGGTCGGCGGCGTCGCGCAGGTCGACCATCGCCCAGCCCAGATCGTCCGGGAACGCGGGGCTTTCGGGAACGGCGAGGATCCGGCTCGCGGAGGCGACCAGTTCCTCGTATTCCGCGACGCCGTCCAGCAGCCGGGCCACGGCCGCGTGGACATGGTCGGTCGGCAACGGTGCGGACCGAGTCTTCAACTGCCCCACCAGACCGGCCGCGTGCTCCATGGCGACGATGTCGGCGGCCAGCGCGTGCAGGGCCGCGGCGGCGGAGTCGGCGGTGTCGAGAGTGTCGGTGAGATCGTCCGCGGGCAATCGGCCGCCGTGCGCGATCTGCCTGCCCACGGCGTAGCACGCGCGCTCGGCCCGGACCAGCCGGGCGATCGGGTCGCGTGCCGCCGAGCGGATCGGCGGCAGCTTGCGCGGCACGAACGCGGCGGGCGGCAACGGGTTTCGCCGGAGTTCGAAATAGCGCTTGGTGGTCACGGCCGCACCCGTCACCAGGGCAGCGGCACCGCTGCCGACGACGATGACGGCCCACGCCGGAGCCGAGACGACCACCAGTCCCGCCGTGCCCAGCGCCGTCAGCCCGGAGGCGGCACTCAGCCGCAGACTCCGCCGCCGCACCCGCCGACGCCGCCGCAATTCCCGCTCCCGCGGATCGGCCCACTTTCGCACCGCGTGCAGGGCGCTCTCCCCCACCTCACGCAACGTGTCCGGCAACCGCCGCGCCTGATCGACCTGCTCCTCCGGCACCCCGGACTGCGCCAGCACCTCGCGCACAAACCTCTCGCGCGCTGTCGCCCTCCGACCACCCGCACGCCCAGCCGCCTTCCGACCGGAAGCCGCACCGCCCGAATTACGCTCCCGCACACCGTCGGCGACACCACCGCCACGCCCGGCCGCCTTCCGACCGGATGCCGCAGCGCCCTGGCTACGCTCGCCGTTGGCGGCGTCACTGCCGGCTGCGTTGCCGGAGCGTGCCACACCCGGCGATTGCGGGGAATGCGGCCGTTCTCGGGATCCCGGAGGCGAGTCGGAAGATGTTCTCCTGCCGGGTAGGTCGGCGGGCGGGGCCGAATGGTCCGTGGGTACCCGGCCGAGGCCGGCGGCCGGGTGGGTACGGGAAGGGTTGGGCTGCACTACGTCCCTGGCTTCGTTCATGGGGTTGCCCGGTCTTGCAACCGATTCGAAGGCAGGGCCGGTGTCGTGATCCGCTTCGCGATGCTCGCCCGGAGGACGCCGGAACACGGAGGGGAACAATGCCTTCCAGGCGGGCTCGGCGGCCTGCTGAACCAGGGGCTCGCCGGGACCACGGGGCTCAGCGGGACCACCTGCCCGGCGACCATGTCCCTGGCCGCGGGCGCGGTCGACCGCGGGCTCGTGGCGGGCCCGCGATCTACCCATGACCTCGTACCTCTCCGGCGGGCGAGCGTTACTGCTGCGCGGTCTGGCCCTTGTCGATCTGCGGCTGCGCGGCCGGGTTCGGGACGGCCTGCGGGGTGGCGGAGTCACCGGCGGGCAGCGAGTCGCCGCGCATGGAGGCGCGGATCTGCTCGAGCCGGTTGTGGCCGGCCATCTGGACGCTGGCCTGCTGTACCTCCAGCATCCGCCCCTGTACCGAGTTGCCCGCGAGTTCGGCGGCGCCCAGTGCATTGGCGTACCGGCGCTCGATCTTCTCGCGCACCGCGTCCAGGCTCGGGGTGCTGCCGGGCGCGGACAGCGTGGAGTCCATCGACTGCAGCGAGGCGCTGACCTGCTCCTGCATCTTCGCCTGCTCGAGCTGGCTGAGCAGCTTGGTGCGCTCGGCGACCTTCTGCTGCAGCGTCATCGCGTTCTGCTCGACCGCCTTCTTGGCCTGCGCGGCCGCCTGCAGCGACTGGTCGTGCAGCACCTTCAGGTCTTCGATGGACTGCTCGGCGGTGACCAGCTGCGCGGCGAACGCCTCGGCCGCGTTGGTGTACTGGATCGCCTTCTCGGAGTCACCGGCGGCCTGGGCCTGGTCGGCGAGCATGACCGCCTGCCGGGCATTGGCGTTGAGCTTCTCCACCTCGTCGAGCTGGCGGTTCAGCTTCATCTCCAGCTGACGCTGGTTGCCGATGACCGACGCGGCCTGCTGCGACAGGGCCTGGTGCTGGCGCTGAGCTTCCTCGATAGCCTGCTGAATCTGGACCTTCGGATCCGCGTGCTCCTCGATCTTGGAATCGAAGAGGGCCATGAGGTACTTCCAGGCCTTGACGAACGGATTAGCCATCGATTGATCCCGCCTCCATCTGACGCGCCGCGCTCCCGCGCGACTGTAGTGCGCGACCGTCACGCACCCCGTTGTCCCTATCCTCCACCGCGCGGCACCGGTATGGGCAGGACCCCGCCGGTTACCGAACGCTTATAGAGAATCTATCCGTTTCCGCTCCGTCGTACAGTGTTGGGGGGGGCCGCCCCGGGGGGGGGGGCGCCCCACCACGGGCATATCGCGGATAACAAAAACAAAATTTTATTCATAAATTTCGCTCAGCGCCCCCCCCTCGTTGTGCGCCGCCCCCCGCGGGGGGCGGGCCCCGGCAACTCCTGGTCACTTCGCCTGTACCAGTACCAGCT
>NZ_JARWOP010000073.1 GCF_029868745.1 Nocardia wallacei
GCGACAGCCGGGTCCGTCACGATCTCGGCGATTCGCTCGCGAATGAACTGGGCGGCGGTCTCGTTGGCGGCTTCGTCGGCGAGCAGATCCGTGTATCCGACCAGCATGCTGACCAATTCGCTGTCCTTGTCCTCCCACACCCTGCGGTAGAAGGCGTTTCGCTCCTCCTCGCTCACCTCGAGCGCCCCCTTGGTGGGCTCGGGCTGCGCGATGCCGAACGACGATTCCCGGTTCGCCTTGCGCACTTCGCGATAGCGAGACTTGATCCCGCATTGGAATTCGGGATCGATCGGGTGATTGCCGGCGGGCAGAACATAATTCGCGGTCCGCTGGAACACGGTGAGCGTCTCGGCCACTTCCGCGACAAGCGGAATAACCTGCACCCCTGAGGAACCGGTGCCGATCACCGCGACCCGCCGACCGGTGAAGTCCACCTCCCGCTCGGGCCATTCCCCGGTATGGAAACTGCGGCCCCGGAACGTCTCGATGCCCGGGACTTCCACCTTCTTCGGCACCGACAGACAGCCTGTCGCCATGATCGCGAACCGCGCCGAGACGACCTCGCCCCGATCGGTCGTGATCCGCCACCGCGCAGCGGACTCGTCGTAGACCGCGGCGGTGACCCGGGTCCGCAGTCGCACGTCCTTACGCAGGTCGAAACGATCCGCGACGTGATTGATGTAGCGCAGCAACTCGGGTTGCGGCGGCAACTTCTCGGTCCACTCCCACTCCTGCTCGAGCTCCGGGTCGAAGGAGTAGTTGTAGTACATGCTCTTCACGTCGACGCGGGCGCCCGGATAGCGGTTCCAGTACCAGGTGCCGCCGAGTCCGTCGCCCGCTTCGTACACCTGCACCGAGAGCCCGAGTTCGCGCAGCTTGTACAGCATGTGGAGCCCGGCGAATCCCGCTCCGACGACGACCGCGTCGATCTCGCGAGCCTCCTGCCCGGTCGAGAACGCGGAATGCTCCGAGGTCGTCGTCATCGTGGGACCTGCCTTTCATCGAATCGCCTTGGGACGCACGGACAGCGGTTCGGCTCGACTACGTGCGCACCGAACTCGATCTTCGAGTCCGGTACACGCTGCAGATTAGCGGAACACCGTTCGCGCGTTCGTGATTCGAAACAAGCCACCCTGAATTCGCCTGCCGGACACCAGGTACGCGACCGGAACGGTTGCATATCGTTGCAGGGCAAGGCATGCCGACACCGCGATACTCTCGCGGTCCCTGCGGAACGATCAGAGGGCGCTGCCGGTACCGGGGAGCCGGAAGCCGTTCCAACCGGGTCCACCGTTCCAGCCCGGCCCGCCGTTCCAGCCGGGTCCACGATCCCAACCGGGCCCACGGTCCCCGCCGCGCCCACGATCCCAGCCCTGCCCACGATCCCGACCGGGTCCGCGGTTGCCTCCCGGCCCGCGGTTCCCATGTCCGTTGCCGTGCACCTGTTCCACCGTGATGGAGGCGGGCTCCGCGGCAGGCGCGGCGTCCGCGGACGCCGGTCCCGCGAAGAGGACGGCCGTGCCGGCTGCCACCGCGACCGCCGTGAAGGTGCGTACCACCATCCGCCGGGAGGGGAATACAGAGTTCATCATGAGGGGATTCCTTTCCACCGCGCCGAAGCAACGGAAGGATGCCCGGCCGGAACCACAGCGGAAACGCGGCCCGGCACCTCTTATCTACTGCCTACGTACGTAGACAGTAGATAAGAGCGGAGCAGTGGGCAAGCACGCGCGGGCGTCGATCGAATGGGACCGGCCATACGCCCCCCGGACCGATCAGCCCGCAATGGCGGTGGATTCGCTGACGAGCAGTGCGGCGAGTACTCGTGTGGTCATGTCGAGCGCTTCGGCGCGCTGGCGTGAATCCATGTCCGACACCGCTACTCGCACGATCGCGGCGAAACTGGTGTTGAGGACGACCAGGCTCATGACCTCGTAGGCGTGGTCGTCGCCCGGGCCGAGGGTTTGGATCAGCAACGTCTTGACGACGCCACGCAGCCGTGGCTCGAATTCGGGCAAGCCGCTGCTGTAGTACTGCAATCCGGCTACCAGCGCCCGGACCAGCCCGGCCCGTGCGACAAGGTCTTCGGCCACGACTTCCAGTACCGCGCGGATCGTCTCGGCGAAGGGCTCGTCCGCGCGGTCCAGTACGCGCCGCACGAACCGCTCCTCGATGTCGCCCAGCAACCGTTCCAGCAGTTCGTCGACCATGACCGCCCGGTCGGAGAAATACCGGTACACCGTGCCGATACTGACACCGGCCTCGGCGGCGATCCGATTCGTCGACGTGGCCGCGATCCCCCGCTGACCGAACAACCGCGCCGCCGTATCCAGAATCCGGTCGCGGGTCGCCTTCGCCCGCTCCTGCGAGGGACGCCGACGCGCACCCTCGACCTTCGCCGGCATCGCGACCCCTTCTCACACCGCGGAAACGATCACCGGTGAGTGTAACCGGGGGAAACAGGTGGACGGGCGGTTTCCGCACCCGGCCGTCCGATCACGCTCTTTCGCGATACCGGTGCAGCAGCTTGTTGAACTGCCGCAGCTTGTCGACCGCGTCTTCGGGGATCGGATCCGGATGGAAGTGCATGACCTTGTTGCGGATGATCCGGATCTCCTCCAGCCGAGCGATGAAGGCGGAACGATCCAATGGCCAGCTCAGCTTCTCCCAGGCTTCCCGGTTTTCCAGAATACGCAGATAGTCACCGAAGGTGAGCTGGTCGAAGCTGGTGATCTGCTTATTGCAGAGTCGCTGCGCTGTCCCGAAATCCAAGGCGCGGCTCAGGATCCAGCGCAGCGTCTGATCCAGCTCGCCGAGATGGAAGAACGGCATGGACATCTGGCCGTATCGGTGCGCCACATCGGCTGTCGTGACAATGCCCTCGATGGCCTTGTTCTGATCGCGGACGAATACGAAATCACGCTGTTGCAGTGTGGTGAGAACTTCGAACAGGTCGCGGTCGTAGTCGACCACCTCCGCCTGCGAATCGATCGCATCGGCAAGTCGCGCATCGGATTTGCGATGCCGCGCCTGCGCGATCGAACGCCAGGTGACGGCCCCGCGCAGATTCCGAGGACCGCTGAGGACGGCGAGTTGCGAGAAATCGTTGAGTTCCATCTTGGTGATCGCCTCTTGCAGTGTGCTGTTCGGCCCGACGTGCTCCACACCCCGCAGCGGTGACAGGTTCCCGACCGTGAGCCGGACATCGAGATCACCGCCACCTTCATCGTCTTCGCCGACCGGAATGTCCTCGGCGCCGGAGTGTCCCGCCGCCGGAGATTCCTCGGCTTCGTTGGGCGGCGTAGTCAGTGCCACCGTGGTATCCAGGGTGACCGCGCGAAAACTCGGGAATGTCACCAATCCGTGGTTCGCGAGATCCGCCTCGATCCGGCTGACTTGGTCGCCTCGATCGGATGCTCCCCACAGTGACAGCAGGTCGCGGACCGAAATGCGTTCCGGGGTGTGTTCGTCCGCACGCTTGCGTGCCAGCCGCAGACGCTCGTGGATGCGCTGGCGCTCGGTATCGTCTTTGCGCTCGTGCGCCTCGGCCGCCACCTCTGAGATCACCCTGTCCAGTAATTCCTGGCGGACGGCATCCAACATCCGGTCCTGGTCGACCACGAACCACGCATGCCATCCGTCGACAGCCGGCATACCGGCCGCCACCATGGCCGCCCGTGACGGCGAGCGAAATTCTTCACCGTGGGGCTCCAGCCGGATACGTCCCGACTCGGTAACCGTCGCGTCGTAGGTGACACCGATTCGGCTGCGCCGGAATCTGAGTGTCGCGCCGGCTTGCAGGAGACCCGCGTCCAGCAGGTCCGGCACCGTGACGCGACGACCGCCGATCAAATACATCGAGCGGCCGGGTGTTTTGTCGTCTCGTTCGGTCGCTACCCCACTCGTCATGGGTTACTCACCACTTCCGCAGCCCCGCGAACTTTCGACGAGCACCGATGGCCTGTTTGAGCACCCGTTTCTCGAGTTCGGTGCGGCTCAGGCGATCTACCCGCGTGAGATGCAGTTCGGTGGCGACGGCAAGCAAGGCCGCCCGATCCAGTCGCTGTGCACTGATATACGCGGCGCCTTCGTCCTCTGTTTCGATCTCCCGCAAGCGGGAAGCGATTTGCGCCGCTTCGATATTCGGCGATACGGGCTCGATCGACGGCGAGGCGTCCGCGGATCCGTCGGTCAACGCCTCGACCAGTCTGCCTTTCGCGAGTTTGCTGTAGCCCCGCAAACCCAGCCGCTTGGCCACGTCCCGCAGTTCCGAGACGGTCAGCGTGGCGGCAGTCAGGTAGGACCGCCGTTGCTCCGATGGCAATCGTGAAAGTTCCTGCGCCACTTTCGCCGGGTCACGTGCCGGTTCGACATGCGATGCCTCTGCGACGGCGAGTTGCGCTGCGCCACTGATGATTGCGCGCAAGGTGGCCTCGTCCTGCCGTTCCAGGAACTCGTAGACGCGGGCCTGCAGGGCGGCGAGACTTCTCAGATCGTTCACCGGCGATCACCCGACGACAATTCGAGCGCACCCAGCACCTCGTCGGCCAGCAGATCGAACTCTTTGACCACTTCATCCTTGACGGCGTTACGCAGCATCGCGGGAACACCGCTTTCCCCCGCGTCGCCGAAATGCCTGGAGCTATTGCGAATCCTGTTCGCCAGCACAGGCACTCGCGACGCCTCCGTCACCTCGTCGATCCAGCGCTGCTGGGCGAGCGTCACCTGTTGCGAATAGATCTGGACCATGGTGAAGACGACGCCGAGAAAGCCTGGGTCGATCGGCTCGTGGTCGCCGGCCCCACCCTTGTGTTCGACAAACGCGTTGAACTGCTCGACCAGTCCGGCGCAATTGCCTACCAGATAATCGAGTCCCAGAGTGGATAGATAATCCGCCTTGGCCGGTACCAGTATGTGCTCGCTGGCTACGATCGCGGTTTTGGTGACGAGGCCGAAGTTGGGCGCACAGTCGATCAGCACCAGATCATAATCGGCGAAGTGGCTGTCCGCCAAGGCACGTCGTAAACAACTGTGCAGGTCCAGGAACCTTCGCTTCGATCCGTCGATGGTGGTGGTTCCGCCCAGCTGCGCGGCCAATTCGAGATCGATGTCGATGAGGCCGAGGTGCGAGGAAATCAGATCCAGCTGCCCGCCGTTGGCTCCGAGGAGGCTGTTGACCCGATCCGGTGTGACGACGAGATCCGCCAGCGAGACATCCTTGCCGGGAATATCGCCGCCGTACCACTGCCTGATCGTCCGACTGTCCTTCAATCGCTCCTGCCAATCATCGATCGAATAGAACGAGAAGGTCAGGTTGGTCTGCGGATCGAGATCGAGGAGCAGCACCCGGAGACCGCGTCCGGCCGCCACCGCACCGAGATTCGCCGTGAGCGTCGTCTTTCCTACGCCACCTTTGTAATTCATGACAGCAACGACCCGCATACGCACTCTCCCCTTCCCCCATCCGACGGCAATCTCGGCTGCCATCGATAGTGCCATCAGCGGAGGGCCCACGAGCCGAAATCGGCTGTTTCATAACACTTTTCGCGCGCCGACTCGCAATTCGGCTACCGCCGAAAGAGACTGGGCGGCATCGACTCAGGGATTCATCGGGGGTATACCGACCGGTTCTCTCGATAGCCGCCGAATTGGGTGCTGCACGGTATTTTCCGAGACCCCCGGTGTAAACCGGGGCCTACACCGGACGACTCGGCGGCCAGGGGTCGCCCCACTCCGCATTCCTGGCGCGCCGGTACGTCTCGCCCTGGCGTTTGGAGACCATGGTCGCCGCGACGCCCTCGTCCCGCGCGCATATCTGCATCGTGACGAGGCCCTTGCGCTTGAGTGGGTGCCGCAGAATGCGGCCCGGCGCCGGGTCGTAGGCCGTGCGGGAGGCGATGACGTAGGAGAACTTCTCGTCCTCGTAGCTCAGTTCGCCGCCCTTCAGCCGCCGGTGCAGTGCGGTGCGATTGACCCGGGCGCTGAAATGACACCAGTCCGCGCCCTCCGCCAGTGCGCACGGGCTCTGGTACGGGCACGGGGCGACGACCGTCAGCCCGGCATCGATCAGAACCCGGCGCGCCGCAAGGATTCTCCGGTACCCGTCCGGAGTGCCCGGTTCGATGACCGCTATCACCTCGGCGCCCTCGGCCGAACGCGCGACCAGCGCCGCCTGCTCCGCCTCCGAGAGTTCGCTCAGCACATAGGAAACGGCGACCAGATCCGCACCGCCCAGCGACGCCGGATCGGTGACCGCGACTCGTCGCCAGACCGCGGACCGCACCGCATCCGACACGGCACCCGCCGCCAGCCGGCGACCGAGCCGCAGCGCATCGTCCACCTGGTCCAGCACGGTGGCCCGGGACAGCGACGGGAACCGGTCCGCGGCGGCCCACAGCGCCGCCCCGGTCCCACCACCCACATCGAGAAAGCTCTCCGGACGAAAGCCGGGCACGAGTTCCGCGAACTGTCCGAACACGCTCGACACCGCCGCCCACGTGGCGGGCATCCGATAGGCCGCATACGCGGCGACATCGGTACCCGAATCGAGAATGGGCGCCGTAGCGGGCCGCGGATCCCGATATCGGGATATCAACCGTTCGACCGACGCGCCCAACTGCCGCTGGGGCACACCCGCACAGGCCCGATCCAGACCCTCCACGAGTTCGACAGGCAACTCCACCCCGAATGCTCCTCACCGTATGACCGGGCCGCCATTCTGTCATGCGGCCGCACGAACGCCGCCGGGCCACAATGACGTTTCCTCAGGTTAGGCGGGCGAACCCCACCTCCGGTCCGGTCGCGGCGACGGGCTCGCATCGGGTCGGGTTGGTGGGGAGGTAACGGCGGCCATCTTGCAGGTCTCGGACCAGGTCGCCGTAGGCGACCTCCAATTCGGCCAAGCGGGTCCATTGCCGGTGCATCAGGATTCCGGCGGGGTCGTCGGTGTGGAGGAGGTGGAAGGCCAGTGCGGCTGCGGCGGCTATGTGGTCGATGGTTTGGGCGAGGGTTTCGGTGTGCGCGCGGGCGCCTACCGCGGAGCGCGAGAGATTGAGGTCGGCCCACGTGTCGATCTCGGCGAGGAGCTGCCGGCGTCGCGGTCGAAGGCGGTGCGAGCACGACTCGTCGACGAGCATGCGGTGGTGCACCTCGGTGAGGTCGTGGGCCATGCGGCACAACGCATTACGCAGGTACTGGCCCCGGAGCGCGCACAGCAGTTCGCTCGGGTTCGGCAGCGCGCAGGACGGCGCGTCGATATGCCGGTCGCGCATCGCCTCACCTTTCGACTGCCCCGCGGCCCACATGTGCTGTCACAGCGGTGCGGTGAGTTCGAGATGGATGCCGTCGGGATCGTCGAACGACAGGATCGCGATGCCGAACTGGGCCATCTCGGTCACCTCACCGTGCTCGATCCCCGCCGCCTCCAGACGGGTTGCGGCAGTGAACAATTCGTCCTTCGACGCGACAGAGAAGCTGAGGTGGTCGAGCCCGACGCGCTCGGAGTCGAACCGGTCGGTGGGCGGGGCGACGGGCCGTAGACCCAGCAGCATGCCGTTGGCCAGGAATACGCATCCGCCGTAGAGCTGGTACGGATCGGTGCGGACCTGCGGGTCCGCCGGGCTGCCCGCCGATTCTGCCGCGATCTCGAAGCCCAGGACGTCGCGGTAGAAGGCGCGGGACCGCTCGATATCGGTCACGGTCAGGCGAACGTGATGGGTACCGGTGGTGGCGAGGATCGGCATGGAGGCTCCCGGAGGCGGTGTGACTTCGAAACACGAAGCCTATGGCCGAGCCACCCCGTTCAGCAGTGTCGTAACCGACACATTTCGCACCGTTCACGACATGGTCGTTCGCCTAGTACCGCACCCCGGGCCCCGGCAGCACTTCGACATCGCCCGCGTGCATCGGCTCACCGCACTGCGCGCACCGTAGATCGACGCTGCTGATTTCGCCACAAGCGTTGTGGCGGTAGAGGACCGGCGGCCCCGCCGCCCCCGCCAGCCACTTGTCCCCCCACCGCACCATGACCATGAGCAGATCGACCAACTCGGTTCCCTGCCGCGTCAGGGTGTACTCGAAGCGCGGGCGGCTGTCGTATGGGCGGCGCTCTAGTATGCCCGAGTCGACCAGGTGGTTCAGCCGTTCGGTGAGGACTTTGCGGGAGATGCCGAGGTCTGCCTGGATCTGGTCGAAGCGGGTGAAACCTACCCACACGTCCCGCAGGATGAGCGGTGACCAGGGTTCCCCGATCACCTCCAGGGTGCGGGCGATCGAGCAGGCCATATCGCCGAAGTTCGTGCGCTGCATGGGACCAGTCTAGCGATTGGAGTTCCCTTAGGGAACTTAGAGTGTTATGGTCGCTGGGTCTCCTGAAGAAACTCGAGAAGGGAACACGGAGATGGGCAAGGTCATCAGTGCGCACGCGGTCTCGGTGGACGGGTACATCACCGGGCGCGACCCCGGCCCCGGACAGGGCCTCGGCGATGGGGGAATGCTGTTCGACTGGTACTTCGACGGCGACACACCCAGCCGGGTGTTCGACGGGTTCAAGTTGAGCGAGGCCAGTGCCCGGGTCTTCGACGACCTCGCCGGGCGCGTGGGCGCGATCGTGGCGGGGCACCGGACATATGTGGACTCCGACGGTTTCAGCGGCGGCAGCCCGCACCCGACGGCCCCGCTGTTCGTGCTCGCCCACGACCGGCCCGCGGCGGCGTCGGCGAGCCAGACCGTGGTCACCACTGGTATCGAGGACGCGATCGCGGCGGCGCGCGAGGCCGCGGGCGACGGGTACGTCGGTCTCATGGGCGGCGGTGTCGCCACCGCGGCATTGCGCGCCGGACTCGTCGACGAGGTTGTCCTGCACCAGGTTCCGATACTGCTCGGCGGCGGGCGACCCTTCTTCCAGTCCCTTCCCGGCCACATTCGCCTGCGTCTCGTCGAAGCCGTCGCGGCGCCCGGCGTGACCCATCTCCGCTACGAGGTTCAGCGATGACCATCGATCCCGACGTGCGGCGCGTTCTCGACGGCACCCCGCAGGCCCATCTCGCGACCGTCCTGCCCGACGGTGGTCCGCACGCGGTCCCGGTGTGGGTCGGCACGCACGGCGACCATGTCGTCATCATCACCGGCCCGACCTCTCGCAAGGCCCGCAACCTGCACCGCGACCCGCGAGTGGCGCTCTCCATGACCGCCCCCGACAACCCGTACCAGCCGATCCTGCTCCGCGGCCGGGTCGTCGAGTGGATCGACGGCGACGCGGGCTGGGAGATCGTCGACCGGATCGCGCAGAAGTACATCGGAACGCCGTATTCCCGCGATCAGCACCGCGTCGCCGCCCTCATCGAGCCGGACCGGCAGAGCATCGGCTGAGGCGCCGGGTTGCCCACTGGACAACCGCCCGCTACTGTTCGCTGCGCGCCGGAGAGCGCACCGCACTACAGCAACACGGGGGGAATCCGTGACAAGACCTGACCAATCGCATTCCGTGCCGGATTTCGCGGCCGCCAACGGCGTCTACTGCGCCTACTGCGGCGCGACTCCCGCTGCGCACGTGGACTTCCGGGGCCACCGCGGCATGCTGATCGTGATGCAATTCCTGCGGCAACCCGGGCCTTTCTGCCGCAACTGCGGTCTGTCCACCTACCGCCGCATGACGGTGGAGAGCGCCTGGGTGGGCTGGTGGGGGTTCCTGTCGTTCGTCATCAACCCGATCACCATGCTGATCAACCTGCCCGCCCGGTCGAAGGTGGCCGCGCTGGCGCCGCCGATACCGGGCAGTCCGCGGCAGCCGATGGATCCGGGCAAGCCGCTGCTGCGCCGCCCCGCCGCGCTCGGCCTGCTGCTCCCGGTGGCGGCCGTCCTGACCATCGTGGTGGGTGTGCTCGTGAGCAGCGGTGGCGACCACGATCAGTTGGCGACCGGTGACTGTGTGGACACCCGCGATCACGGCGCCATCCGGGATGCGAAAGCGTCGGAGCTGGTGAAGATCGGCTGCTCCGATCCGGCCGCGCAAGCGAAAATCGTTGCACGACTGGACAATACCCACGACACCTTCAAGTGCCGTCAGTACTCCGAAGCCAACGAGGAGTTCACCGACTCGGACGACAGGAAGTACTTCGTCCTCTGCGTGCGCACGTTCTCCTGAACACCCTGCGGCACAACGTCATTCCTTTCCGGCCGACAGGGCCGTGAAGAGACCGCGTTCGTCGAAGGCCACGGCAACGCGGAGGTCCGGCCCTTCGATATACAGCTTGGACCGGTCGGCGTCGAAGTCCGCACGCAAGCCGCGCCGCACCGCGTAGCTGTACATCGCGCGCCGATGATCCGGCAGACCCAGCCGGTCGGCGGCCTGCATCACGCGCGAGACGCGCAGCATGTCGGGCGGGGGCACGGCCAGGTCGGGGTGCTCCACCAGGACGGCGAGACGAGTACCGCCGCCGACCGGCGCGCTGTACCAGGTCCAGCTGCCCGAAATCGCCTTCGCCAGTTCGCCGACGAGCCAGGTGACCCGCAGCGGATCGGTGGGCGATTCCGGGAACTCGGAAAACGGCACCTCCGGCTCCGACAGCAGCGGAATGCCATGCCGCACACCGTAATCGCGTACGGTCTCGGCCAGTTCGGTCACCTCGTCGGGATACCAGTCGGGGTTGGCCCAACTCCACAGCCAGGATTGCGGCCCCGGCGCGGCACTGCCGAGCACATGGAACCGGGTGCACACCAGATTCCGCTCACCACTGAATTCGAATCGCGGCGGTTCGTAGTCGACGTGCCAGGCCGGCACCCCGAGCACCTCGCTCAGGTACTCCTGATGCTCATACGACAGCAGCGCGGCGTCATCCAGCAAACCCACAACAGACGGTTCCCGTCCGGCATTTCCTCCCACCTGCCAAACCCTAACCCCGGCACACCCGTCCGGCTACTCCGCAGCGTTTACCGCGATCTCGCCGCCCAGGTGGTATCCCCCGGACAGCTCGAGGGTGTCACCACTCCAGAAACGGCCGGGGTCATACCAATTCGGGCGACGCTCGGGGAGCAACCCCATGGACTGATATGTCATTGCGACGATTTCCGCGCAGTAGGCGCTGCGCAGGTCCTGAGGTGAGTCCGGCCGTCGCACCGAACTTTTCCGGCGGAAGCGGCCGACCCGGCCGCCGAACCAGCGGGCGGCGAGGCTGCTGGTCGACGGAAACGGGAGGCCGTCGAGGCGGGCGATGGTGCGCAGGGCGTTGTCTTCCATCTCGCGGGTGACCGGGCGGTCGAGCTGACGGAACCAGGCGCGCTGGCCGTAACGCTGGGTCCAGACCACCACCGCGTCGCGAAGGTCGTGCAGCTGCGCGCCGCGGTGACGGGTGCCGGACCACATGTCGGGCAGCGCCCGACCCAGTTCGGCATGCCAGATCAGCACGGGCAGATCGTCGATGGCGACGGCCATTCCGACGTGATTGACCGGACTGTTGGTGGTCATCCGAATGGCCCGATCCGCCGCCGAACTACCACGGAACAGCCAGAGGTCGCCGGTCCGCGTGAGTTCGAGCGCGCGATCGAGGTCGATGCTCGTACCCGCCATACGCAGTAGCCTAGGCACATGCGCTGGTGGAAGGTACTCGGTTTGGCGGGCGCGGCCGGTGTTGCCGCAACAGGAGTCGTCGTCGTTCGGGCGGAACGCAAGAGACGTGCCTACACGCCGGACCAGGTCCGCGCACGCCTGCACGACCGAGTCGGCGATCCCGCTGACCCGTTGCCGAAGGACGCCGCCGAGTAGCGACAGTTACTGCCCCCGCCGCACGAACACGATCAGGGCGATGCCGCCGATCAGGCCCACGCCCGCGAGCGCCCCGGCGCCCCACGCCAATTGGGACGCACTCGCCGCCAGCGCGGTGATCGCGACGACGGCCGCGAACACCCCGAACAGCAGCGCCACGAACCCCGCCCAGTTCCTGGTGTCCGCGAGCGTCTCCCCCGGTTGCACCTCGGCGGAGCGGGCGATGTCGGTAGCGTCGTCGAGAGGCGGAATCTCCGCCGGGCCTTCCACGGTCATGCTGAAACTTCCCTTATCCGGGGCCGGACATCGTGCCCCGCACCTGTTTCGGCACATTGCCGCACAGCGCGGACCCAAACCTGTCGAGGGAAACAGACTGGTCCGCAAAGGCGGGACGGATAGCCGATCAGCGGAAGCGGATTACCGAAAGCACCCCGGCGACCACGCAATACACCGCGAACGGCAGCAAGGTCCGAGTCCGGAAATACTTTTCGAGAAACCGCACCGCGAGGGCCGACGACGCACCCGACACGAGCGCACCCACCAGAACCGGCCCCCGGACGGCGACGATCTCGGGTCCGGTCAGCTCCGGCAGTTCGAGCAGGCCCGCACCGAGGATCGCCGGCGTCGCCAGCAGGAACGCGAACTTGGCGGCATGCTCGCGTTCGAGGCCGCGCCACAGCCCGCCGACCATGGTCAGACCGGCGCGGCTGAATCCGGTCAGCAGCGCACCGGTCTGGGTGAGGCCGATGACGACGGCGTCCCGAGCCCCGAGCGCCGCCAGGGGCCGGTCCCGCTGGCGGGGCAGGGCGGCGGCGTGCGTCTGCCGCCGGGCGAACCGGCGCCCGTACTCGGCCAGCGTCGGTTCGTTGCGGCGGCGCAGTCCTTCGCCCACGACGAGCACGACACCGTTGAGCGTCAGGAAGATTCCGGCGTAGACGGGCGCGCCGAACAGCACGTGCAGCGAATGGTCCAGAAGCGTGCCGAGCACCGCGACGGGGACGGTGGCGATCACGATCAGCCAGGCGAGCCGCTGCGGCACCGTCTCCACGCGTCCGGTCCGCAGGGTCGCCACGAACCCGGAAACCATGGCGAGCCAGTCGCGCCAGTAGTAGCACAGCAGCGCCAGCGCCGTCGCCACGTGCAGCACCACGACGAACGCCAGATACGCTGCGCCCCCACAGGTCTCGCAGTGCTCGGTCAACGCCTTCCAGTCACCGCCTAGCCAATCGGCGATCAGCACGGAATGCCCGAGACTGGAGATCGGGAAGAGTTCGGTGACCCCCTGCACAGCACCGATGACCGCCGCTTCGAAATAGGTGAGCACCGGTGGGAGTCTCGCACAGGCGGAAACGGAATTGCCGGGCGGCTCAGACCAGATAGATGACGAGCACGGCCGCGAACAGGACGGCGAGCCAAGCGTCGGTGGCCCGCTTCAGCCACGGCGGCGCGGCACGCACCTCCATGAAGTACCGAACGATCAAGCGCGACTTGACCACCGCGAGCGCGAGGACCACCACCGTGATCGGCACGCTGCCCACCGCCGCGCCGGACGTGTGACCGGGCGCCAGCCACCACGCGCCGATGGTGACCAGCACCAGCACGATCCACACGGCCGTGATCGCCCGTGCGGCACTGGGTGTTTCCGAGCTGACGGCCATGCTTACCTCATCACGTAGAGCAGGGCGAAGATGACGACCCACAGCAGATCGACCATATGCCAATAGACCGCGCCCGATTCGACCATCGACACCCGGCGCCGGGCGGGATTGCGGAGTTCGCGGACGACGACGCCGAGCACGATCAACCCGATCGCGACGTGCAGCAGATGCACCCCGGTGAGCACGTAGTAGAACGAGTAGAACAGCTCGGAATTGGTTCTGCCGGCGGCTATCTCGTGCGCCCACTCGTAGGCCTTGAGCAGCATGAACAGCACGCCACAGCCGCCGCCCGCCCAGACCAGCCGGATCGCCTGCTCGTGCCGCCCGGCGCGCGCCGCCAGGACGCTGCGCGCGACGAACCACGAACTCGTCAGCAGCACCACCGTATTCACCGCACCGATGTCGAGGTCGAGGTGCTGCTGCGCCGCGAGGAACTCGTTCGGCGTCATGGTCCGGTAGATCATGAAGATGACGAAGTAGCCACCGAAGATGATCATGTCGCCGAGCACCATCACCCACATGTGACCGTCGCCCGGCAGATGACCTCGCGCGGGCGCGTCGCGCGGCGGCGCGGGTAGCGAATCCGATTGCGTCATGGCACTCCTCCGGCCGGTTCAGTCGAGAGCGGGCGCGTCGGCGGGTTCGCGTTCCGTCGCCTGCTTCAGCAGCACGATCAGCGCGCCCAGCCACACGCTGAACACCACGACCGCCAGCCAGAAGGCGATGGAACCGTTCCACGCGAACGGCCCCGCGTCGAACAGGAACATCTGCGTCGCGATCACCTCGGTGACGATCTGCCAGATACTCACGTAGGCAAACCATTTCGGGAAGATCTCGTGTTTGTCGTAGAGGATGGCGACGGCCAGCACGAGGTAGGCGGTGGAGAAGCAGCCCAATGAGCCGTTGTAGGACAGCATCCCGAGGTCGTAGAGCAGGCCGACGATTTCCGGATCGCGGCCGGTGCGGAAGGTGGCGGTGAGGAAGCAGGTGGCGACGAGCAGGAACCCCGGCAGCGCACCGACCGCCATGCCGCCGAGGTAGCCGTAAGCGAACACCGACCCGACGGACATCCGTTTCATGTGGTAGCCGACGAGTCCGTTGGTCACCGCCGCGCCGCCGAGCAGGATCAGCAGCAGCCCGAACCCGATCTGAATGGTGAGGCTGTGCGAGGTGAGGAAATCGACCTTCTGCGCCGTGGTCACATCGGGCCGCGGCGGGGGCGTCACCCGGGCCAGCAGGCAGATGATCACGCCGAAGACCGCGTAGAAGCCGGGGAAGATCCAGTAGATCAACCGGACGTCGGACTTGCCCCTCATCCGGCCACGCCCTCATCGACGACCTGGCGACGCAGCACCCGGCGCAGCACGAAGAACATGACGACCAGGAAGAGCGCGAACGCGCCGTTACGCAGCCAGAACGACAGCACACCGTCCCACGCCAGCGGCCCCGTCCGGAACACCGCCGCGCCGGCGGCCGGAATCATCGCCGCCCCCGTCGCCAGCGCATAGTGCCCCACCCAGCGCGGGAACACCGGTTCGGGTCCATCGTCGAAGTAGACCGCGACCGCGAGCAGCAGGAATTGGCTGACCACCATGCCGACCGGCGCGATGAACACGATCCACGCCAGATCGTTGAGCAGCAGCACCAATTCGGGATCACGGCTCGGGCGGAATGCTGCCACGAGGAAGAAAATGTTGGACAACGCGAAGATGGTGGCGCCGCTGATGGTCGCCGTGAGGTAGCAGTAGGCGAAGACGTGGCTCTGCGACCGCATCCGCTTCATCTGGACCACGATCACCGCGAAGAACGGGACGATCATGACCCCGCAGAGGTTGAAGGTGACCATGCTGAACCGGATCCACGCGGTGTTGTCCCGATAGAACGCCGCCACCTCCGTGGCCGACATCTCGGGCGACATCGGCGGGCGGAAGCCGGGAAAGGCGACGAACGCCAGCAGCAGCACGACGGCCGCCACCGGGGCCGTCCAGAGACTCACCCACTGCGCCTTGATATTTCCGGCCTTCGGCAGGTCCTGAGCCTGTTCGAGGATCTGCACCTGATTCCTCCAACCTGACCGTAGTCAGCTGTCCATCCGGCGGCACCACAGCTGCGCGAGGCCACATCGGATTCTAATCCCGCTGACTGCAACGGGATCCGTCACAGAGACGGTAGCCCGCGACACCACCGAAGGGAAGAGTTTTCTGATTTCAGTCAGTTCTGGCTGTCGTAGAATGCCGATGGACCCGAAACGAAGGAGAGCGGACCACAGGTGCTGAAGGACAAGCCGCCCGCGCGCGGCACGAAGGGCCGCCAGACGCGCGAGCGACTACTGGGCGCGGCACTGGCCGAGTTCAAGCGCGACGGCATGGCGGGCGCCGATATCGCCGCGATCGTCTCGGCGGCCGGAGTCGCGCATGCGACCTTCTTCTTCCACTTCCCCACCAAGGAGCACGTCCTGTTCGAGCTGGAGAAGCGCGAAGAGGACCGCATCGCCGCCGATCTCGCGCAGTGCTTCGCCGAACCGCACGACGTGCGGACCACACTCACCGCGACGCTGCGCTCACTCCAGGACCTCGAAACCCGCCTGGGCCACCGGTTGTTCAAAGACTTTCTGGGGCTGCACTTCTCCTCGACCCGGCCGCCGTCTGAGGAGGTGCTGCTGCACCCGGTGATCGTCACGGTGGTGGACGAACTGCGAAATGCCCAGGGACGCGGGGAGATTCCCGCGGGAGTCGATGTCTTCCACAAGGGCGTGTCGTTCCTGGCGGGCCTCTACGCCCTGCTCATCATGCTGCCCCAGGCGGAGGAGGTCCGGACCCCGTTCCTCGCGGAGTATCTGTCCACCTACCTGCTCGGCCTGCGCGTGGAGTGCGATACGGGATAGCGTTACCATCGCCGAGAACGCGATTACCGGGCGAGAGCCCCACGAACGGAGGCGACCGTGGTTCGGGACGTGCTGGTGGTCATCGGTACCGGCGGGATGGGTCGCGCGATCGCCCGGCGCCAGGGCAGCGGCAAGCAGGTACTGGTCGCGGATTACGACGAAGCCGCACTGCGGGCGGTGGCCGAGGCCATGACGGCGGATGGGTACATCGTCACCGCAGCGCACGCGGATGTCTCGGCCCGGGAGTCGGTCGCGGCATTGGCCGAGACAGCCGATTCGCTGGGACCGGTCAGGCAGGTGGTGCACACGGCCGGGCTCTCGCCCGCGCAGGCGACCATAGCGGCGATCCTGCAGGTCGACCTCCTCGGAGTCGGCTTGGTACTGGAGGAGTTCGGCCGCATCGTCGCACCCGGCGGCGCGGGCGTGGTCATCGCGAGCATGGCCGGACACCTGAGCCCGCTGCCCGCCGATCAGGACGCGGCGCTGGCGACGACGCCCACGGACGAATTGACGAAGCTGTCGTTCCTGGCTCCCGAGGTGCTGACCGAGCCGGGACGCGCCTACGCAATCGCCAAGCGCGCCAATCTCTTTCAGGTCCGCGCCGCGAGCGGGCCGTGGGGTGAGCGGGGGGCGCGGATCAACTCGGTCAGTCCGGGAGTGATCTCGACCGCGATGGGCCGCCAGGAACTCTCCTCGGCGCCCGGCGATCGGATGCGTGCCATGATCGCGGCGTCGGGGACCAAGCGACCCGGCACCCCCGACGACATCGCCGCCGCGGTCGGTTTCCTGCTGAGCCCGGACGCGTCGTTCGTGACGGGTACCGATCTGCTGGTGGACGGCGGTGTGGTGGCGGCCCGGAACGGGTGAGCTACGAGGTCCGGCGGGGCTGAAGCCTGTTGGAGAATATTGTTATCAAATTTGAATATCTGACATTCAAATCCGGATCTCTGCCACTCCCTGCGTGATAACGTCATTACCGCTCGTTGACGTACCGAACGGAGGGGTCATGGCTGCTGAGCTGGATACCGGAGGCGCCGTGGCCGACCCACGCCCGCACCGGGTGGTGCAATGGACGACAGGTAATGTCGGCAAGAGTTCGGTTCGGGCGATCGCGGCCCATCCCGGCCTCGAACTCATCGGCTGTTACGCCTGGTCCCCGGACAAGTCCGGCCGCGACGTCGGCGAGCTGTGCGGTATCGCGCCGCTGGGCGTCGAGGCCACCAACGATATCGACGCGCTGCTGGCCCTGAAGCCGGATTGCGTTGTGTACAACCCGATGTGGATCGATGTGGACGAACTGGTCCGCATCCTCTCCGCCGGAATCGATGTCGTGGCCACGGCCTCCTTCATCACCGGCCACAACCAGGGCGAAGGCCGCGAGCGGATCGCGGAGGCCTGTCGGCGCGGCGGGTCGACCATGTTCGGTTCGGGTATCAGTCCGGGCTATATCAACCTGATGGCGATCCTCTCGGCCGGGATCTGCGATCGGGTCGACAAGGTCACCGTGTTCGAGGCCGCCGACACCACCTTCTACGACTCCCCCGCGACGGAGCGGCCGGTCGGCTTCGGTCGCCCGATCGATGATCCGGATCTCCCGGCGATGACTACCCAGGGCACGGGCGTCTTCGGCGAGGCCGTGCGCCTGATCGCCGACGCGCTCGGCGTGGAACTCGACGAAGTGCGCTGCGATGCCGAATATGCCCGCACCACAGCCGATCTCGACCTCGGCTCGTGGACCATCGGGGTCGGTTGCGTCGCGGGAGTGCACGCCTCATGGAAGGGTTTAGTTGGCGGGCGGACCGTGGTCGAGATCGATATCCGCTGGCGCAAAGGGCAGACCCTGGACCCCGATTGGAAGATCGATCAGGACGGCTGGGTCCTCCAGGTCGACGGCCGGCCGACGGTGAAGAACGTCATCAGCTTCCTGCCGCCGCCGGACTTCCAGGCCGAGACCATCGCCGACTTCATGACCCTCGGCCACATCATGACGGCCATGCCGGTGATCAACGCCGTTCCCGCCGTGGTCGCCGCGCCGCCCGGCATTCTGACCTACAACGACCTCCCGCTGATCCTGCCCCGCGGCCTGGTGCCGCAGGCCACCGACGGAGCATCATGACCACCGCCCCGACCCCCGACGCGCTCGCCCGACGCCCACACCCGGCGTCGGCCGAACCGCCGATCCACACCACCGTCCGCGATGCCCTCAACTACTTCGGTACCTGCGCACGCTGCGGCTACCCTGCCCAGGCCTCGGAAATCGTCCGCACGTTCGTGGGCGGCCGGGTCGAGGTCACGATCCAGCCGACCTGCGGACTGCCCTGTGGGTGGCATGGGGATCCGCGGGTCGTCAGGGGCTGAGCGCGACCGGCCTGAGTGGACGCAATTCGGGTTGTCGTGGCTGTTTTTCGCCGTGTCGAGGCGTTTTGTGTCCGCTCAGGCCGGTTGCGGAGCGAGGCGGGAGGCGTGGGCACTGCGCGCGAACAGTGCCCACAGCGCCAGGCCGAGAATAGTTGCGGCGGAGCCTAGTTCGCAGACCAGCGACCATCCACCGGCCTGGTAGGCCGACCCTGCCGTGACCGAACCCGCCACGCCGCCAAGGAAATAGGTCACCATGTAGGCGGTGGTCAGGCGACTGCGGGCGGCAGGGTCGAGGGCGTAGACGGCGCTCTGGTTGGACAGCTGGATGCCCTGAATGCCGAAGTCGAACACCAGGAGCGCGGCCACCAGGGCGAACAGATTGTGGCCTCCCCAGGCCAGCAACGCCCAGCTGACCAGCACGACGATCCACACCAGGGTCGTCACCGCGCGCAACCGCCCACGGTCCGCCAGCCGTCCCACCACGGGCGCGCCCAATGCGCCCGCCACACCGGCGAACCCGAACAGCCCGATCGCGAACTCGGAGAACTCGTACGGAGCCCCGTGCGCTCCGGAGAGCAGGAAGGCGATCGCCGTCCACACGCCCGAAAAGCACGCCATCGCAAGGAATCCCAGCACCATGCGATGACGGAGCACCGGGTGGACGCGGATGAGCGTCACGATCGAGGCGAGCACCTCGAGGTAACGCTCGCCGGACGCGCCCGGCACCCGCGCGGCCCGCCCGGTGGCCGGAGCCAGCAGATACACGCTCACCGACATCACCAGCTGGATCCCGGCCGCGACCACCAGCACCGCACGCCACCCGCCGAGCTGCGCGACCGCACCGGCGAGCACCCGCGACAGCAGAATGCCCAGCAGCAGCCCGCTCATCACCGTCCCGACGATCTCGCCGCGCCGGTCGGGATGGGCCAGCGCCGACGCCCACGGCACCACGACCTGCGCCGCCGAGGCCGTGACGCCGGTGGCGAACACGCTGAGCAGCAGCACGGGAAGGTTCGGCGCTGCCGCGGAAAAGATCAGGGCGGCAACGGAAGCCGCCAAGAGCGCGGGGACCATGCGGCGGCGTTCGAGGAAATCGCCGAGCGGCACCAGCAGCGCCAGCCCGGCAAGGTAGCCGACCTGTGCCGCGCTCACCACCAGGGCCGCGGTCGCCGTCGAGATCGACAGCTCACCCGCGACCTCGTGCAGCAGCGGCTGCAGGTAGTAGAGACAACCGGCGGACGAACCCGCGGTGATCGCGAAGACCAGGACGACCACGCGCGTCAGCTTGGCGGCCGGAGGGGCAGTCGAAATACTCACGAGAACCATCGTCCGATGCGGACGCAATCAATGGAAGCGATGAATTTCGATATGGCTATCTACAAAATAGATAGGCTTGCCGGGTGGAGATTCGGCAGATCGAATGTTTTCTCGCCTGCTACGAGCGGCGGTCCTTCACCGCGGCGGCGCGGTCGATGAATCTGGTGCAGTCCGCGGTGTCGACGAGCGTGGCGAAGCTCGAACACGAACTCGACGCGCGGTTGTTCGATCGGATGCCGCGAGCGCTCGAGCCGACCGAGGCCGGGCAGGCCATGGTCGGCCCGGCCCGCGCGATGCTGCGGGCGCGGCGGGAGGTGGTGGACGCGATCGACAGCACCCGGGGCCAGGTTCGCGGTGAGGTCGTGATCGGCAATCTGATGAATATCCGCGCGCTCGACCTGGCGGCGGTCATCGCCGAGATGCACCGCCGCCATCCCGCGGTGACGCTGCAGATGCGGCAGAGCACCTCGGGCGTCGCCGGGAATATCGCGGGGCTGCGCGACGGCAGTCTGGATATCGCGCTGCTGGCCGGGATGAGCGACGAAATCCCCGGCATCACAACACATTCCGTCAGCACCGAGACCTTGGTGCTGTGCACCGCACCCGGCCATCCGCTCGCGGGCCGCCGATACCGTGCCGATGATCTCGACGGCATTCGCTTCATCGACTTCCCGCCGGGCTGGGGTATCCGGACGATCGCGGACGAGCTGTACCCGAACCGCCGGCCGGTGATCGAGGTGGCGGACCAGATCTTCGCACTCGAGTTGGCCGCCAAGGATTTCGGCGTCGTCCTGGTCCCACATTCGGTAGCGCTGCGCTTCACCGGGGTCGGATACAGCGAGCAGGCGGGCACGCCCGTCCCGTGGAAACTCAGCATCGCCCACGACGCCCAGCGCACTCCGTCCAACGCCGCCCAAACCGTCATCGATGCGCTACGCGACCTCGGTCGCCGGTAAGGGGTGGCCGACGTGCGGCAATGGGACTGTTCTCCCGCCCGACCGCGCACGCCGGTCGCCTGCCGCACCGCGATGCGGGTCAGATCCCGTACCGGCGGACCGGCCTCACTTCAGGTGCCTGGCGAACAACCGGCCCGCTTCCGCACCGGCGAACTCCGGGACGCCGGTGTGCCCACCCATGTTGGCGTACAACGACTTCTCCTTGGAGCCGAAGGCGTCGAAGAGGTCCAGGGCGTGTTGCCGGTCGTTTCCTTCGTCGTCCCACTGCAGCAGGACCAGCAGCGGGATGGCGACCTGGCGGGCCTCCTCGATGATCGCGCGGGGCACGAAACTCCCGGCGAACAGAACGGCGGCCGAGATGCGCGGCTCGACCACCGCCAGCCGGGTTCCGATGGAGATCACCCCTCCCGAATAGCCGACCGGGCCACCGATCTCGGGCAGCGCGAGAAGGGCGTCCAGGGTGGCCTGCCATTCCGGGACGGACTGGTCGACCAGCGGGAGAATGAGCCGGTCGACGAGTTCGTCATCGACCGGGTCGCCGGCCTCGAGCGTCCGGCGCAGGTCGGCGCGGGCCTGTTAGGCTGTGGCCGAACGGGGGCGGTCGCCACTCCACGGGTGTTCGATGGTGGCCGCGACGAAGCCGTCCGCCACGATGTGCCGGGCGCGGGCCAGCAGGCGCGGGTACATCCTTCGCAGTCCGAGTCCGGCCGGGTGGCCGAGCAGAATCAGCGGGGCCGGTGCGTTGGCGGACGGGGCGGTCCACAGCATGCCGGGGACCTCGCCGAGAGTGAATTCGCGCTCGAGAACGCCGTCGTCGAGGCGCTGTTCAGAAGTGAAATGCATGGTCGTGCCTTTCGGGAGTGCACTTGAACGGCGCTCCCGGACGACCTATCGCCCGACCGTGACCCCGGAGGGGAGCACCCATGTCGATACTGCGTTCACGGGTACCACCTCCTCGTTCTCTGTGCCGGCCTCCGGAAGGCTATCAGTGGTCCACGCACCCCCGCCAACGCTTTTTGCACACCGACACCCACGGCTCTCGGTAACGCAGTGGCTACCTATGTGCGATGTGTCGAGCATCACCCATTCAGGAGGCTCTGATGTTTTCAGCGAAACGAATTGCTGTCGGCGCTGCCGTAGCCGCCGCCGCTGCGGCCACCACACTCGTCGGTGGTGGCGTGGCACAGGCTGACGTGCCGGTATGGCAGGCCAACTGTCACGTTTACAGCATCTTCAATACCGGCGGAATGTCCACTTGTGAGCTGCCGACCTGGCATCAGGTGAAACTCACGTGCGTTGCCTGGCCCGTCCCGTTCGTCTACTGGAAATACGGGCCGGCACAGTATGGGCAAAACCAGTCGTGGGCCGGCTGCGACTCACTGAACGCGCTGGTGGGAATCGAGGTTATCCAGGCGTAAGTCGTGCAGAGATCCGACAGCTAACTGCGCGATGAGTGGAGTTCTGCCAGTAGTTCGCGTTTGCGGTGGGGGGTCAGGCTGTGGCGGTTGTGGCCGCGGAGGGCGGCGTCGAGTGCCCACAGCATTCGGATAGTGAGGCCCTTGATTTCGGCCGCTTTCAGGCGGCGGTAGGTCTCGATCGCGCCGATGCGCTCGAGGTCGGCGAGTGAGTGGACATCGGCGGCGGCGAGCCAGCGGGCGGCGTAGTAGCCGAGGTGCCATTCGCCGTCGCGCCACACGCGTATGTGCAGGTGGGCGGTGTAGTTGAGGACATCGGCCCTGTCCCACACGGCTATTCGCAGGGCGTCCGGGTTCGCCGGTGGGGTGGGGCGGTGCAGGACTTGGTGGCGGGCGCGGCGGGCCGTGCCGATCATGCGGTGGAAATTGCGGAAGATCTGGATTTCGCCGTCGTGGCCGTGGTCCCAGGGGCCGAGGTAGGTGTGGTCGCTGGGGTATCGGGTGGTGTCCAGTGCGAGGGCGCTCGCCGCCCAGTGGCGGCACTCCGCCGGAGTGGACGGTGCGACCACGATCGCGCCGGACAAGCGCTGGGTGTGTCCGCGTTCACGCTGCCAATATGGCAGATACGCGTCGTCGCCCGCTGCGGTCAAGCCGTGGGTGTGCCACCTGATGGTGCCCTCTGGGGCTGAGCGTAAGGGCAAGCGCCGCACCAGTTCTCGCGCCGCGCGCGGGCCGAGACGAGTGCACCAGCCGGGAACCAGCACGATCGGGTCGGCCGGGTCGGCGTCGAACGGGGTCGGGGACAGGAACGGGTGGTCGATGACGAGCAGCGTGCCCGGCCGGGACTGAAAGGACATGCCCCACAGGAGATGTGCCAGTAGGTGTGCGCCGCGCTCGTCGGAGAGCAGATGCAAGGTGTCGTGAAAACGGTTGGTGCTGAACCGGACCGACGTACCCGGGCGCAGCGAGATGACGGTGTGGACGTGACCGTCCAACCGTATCGACCGGCGGTGCAGCTTCATCCCGTCGCCGACCGTGCGGGCGACTCCGGGACGCTGCGTCTTGACTCTGCTCATCGTGCTTCCATGAGGCCAGAGTTCCGTGTGCGGCACAACCGATTTCTTCGCACCCGCTCAACTGTCGAGCCAGCGTTCGACGGCATCGAGGGTGGCTGTCACGAAGATCGGTTCGCCGTCCGACGCGTCCAGCAGCTTCCAGTTGTACGGCGGCGTGGACTGCCGGACGAGGTGGTATCCCGCACTGTCGGCACGTGCCGACAGTCTCCGCACCCGCGCCGCGGCCGGGTCCCGCGGAACCGGGCAGAGCCGGTGGCCGTTCATCGCCCGCTCCCCCAGAAGCTGTGCTGCCGAGCCGAATCCGGGACGATGTGGCCGTGGGCGACCAGCATGGCGAAGGCGGCGCGCTTGCGTGCGCAACCGTGTTCGCGATGGAGTTGCATCGCCCGGTGGGCGTCCCGCAGCGAGAGCGGGCGGTTCGGAAGGTCGCAGGTCCAGTCCATCGGCCACTCCATCGGGCGCATCGGACGGTGTGCCCGCGCGGGCCGATGCCGCGCCGGAGCCTCGTGGCGAGGCCTGATGACCGGCCACACACACCCGACGGCGACCACCGCGAACAACCCCGCCCCGACCACCGCGAGGACGCTGTGCACCGACTCCCACGGGCTCATCGCCGCTCCCCCTCACGCTCGTCGGGGGCGTAGAAGTTCGGCATCGCCAACCGAGTCAGGCCATCCAGAACCTGTTGCAACGTAGGCCGATCCGTCGCGAACACCGGACCGCCCAACGGTGGTGCGGCATCGTGCTCGGGCAGCGGGTTGCCCGACCCTCCCGGAAACGGGATGCCGCGCAGGTGAGCGCGTTCGCGCGGACTCAATTCCTGCGGCGCCAGCCGGCCGTGCAGCACCAGCGTGAGGTAGGCGACCCGCTTCCAGTCGCAGTGTTCCACGCGGCAGCCGCGATGCCGCTGCATCAGCCGATGCGCCGACTCCACCTCCGCCAGCCCGCAGATACCCGGTGGATCGACGCGCACGCCGCCACGGTCGTCTCTTGTCATGGTTGTTCCCCGAAACCTGATGAGTGTGTTGGATTTTGGGCGCGGGGTGCGTCGTGCACGCTAAGGTTGCTGCTACGTCTTCTCTTCGGAGCCGTTCCGGGACTCCGCGCTGCACGATCTCCCCAACACCGTGGCTAAGCAGATCATCGAAAGTTCGCAGGTTCCAGCGATCTCGGGTATCCGGTCGAATGTCGCCGGAAGTACCATGAGCACACCCGAAAGTGCCGTCGATCTCACCCGATTTCGCGAACGAGCCGAACCGATTCCGCGCTGAAGGGGAAGACATGGACAGCTCGATCGAAGACTTGGACAGCAACCCGAGTTCGACGCTGCCGCGACGGCAACTCGGCCGATTTCTGCGCGAATGGCGCGAAGCGAACGGTTTCACCATCGCCGCTGCCGCCGCGCTGGTAGACCTGTCCGCCTCCGCGCTCCAGCGCATCGAGGCTGGGCAGACTCAGAAGGTTCGTCAGCAGGACGTCCGCGCATTGTGCGAGCTGTATGGCGTGGGAGCCGAGGACACCCGAGCCGCCATCGGCTTGGCAGCCATGGCGCGCACGCAGAGCTGGTATCACGCCTACGGCGGGCTGTACTCGGAGGCGTACAACATGTACGTCGGACTCGAAGCAGCGGCGCGGCGACAGGTCACCTATCACGAACACGTTCCAGGACTGCTGCAAACACCGGAGTACGCCAGTGCCGTGATCAGCGCGTACCCCGACTTCGACAGTGGTGATGTCGGTCGTCGAGTAGAGCACCGGCTGAAACGGCAGGTAATCATCACCCGGAAAACGGATCCGGTGGCTCTGGAAGTTCTTCTCCACCAGTCCGCGCTGCGGCGGGTGATAGGCGGGAGCAAAGTGATGGCTGCTCAGCTCCGCTACCTGGCCGAGGTGTCCAAACTGCCCAACGTCACGCTGCGCATACATCCCTACACCGCCGGTCTGGTCTGGGGGATGCCATACGGGTTGTTCACAATTCTGGAGTTCGGCACCAAACCTGGTGGCGAGCCGATCGAGCCTCCGATCGTCTATTTGGAGGGAGGGCCGACGCAAGACGTTTATCTGGAGAAGCCCGACGAGGTACAGCTCTACAGCAACCTTGCTGCGGCTATCCGGAGCACCTGCTTGGACGAAAGAAAGACCCGCGAGCTTATTCGCCGGGCAACGAAGGAGTTTGATCGTGACCAACGCTGACCTATCCCACGCACAGTGGTTCAAGAGCAGCTTCAGCGGCAGTGGATCTCAATGCGTCGAGATTGCTTGGCTGCCTAATGGCGGTGTAGGCGTTCGAGATTCGAAGAACCCCACAGGCCCCGCGTTGACCTTCACACCGAGTGAATGGGACGCATTCGCCCAGGGCATGCACGACGGACGGTTCGAGCAGACCGCCTGAGCCGCAAGACTTGACAGCAACGGCTCCATCGACAGCATCGTCGATGGAGCCTTTGCAGTAGTTAGTCCACAACGATCCAACCAGGAACCGGGATATCGATATACTCTCGCCCCGGCACTTTAGTGCTGAGCATGCCCCCATCGTAATTGAGCGTATACCTCAACATCGGCGCACCGGAAGCATTGTGCGACACACTGACGACGAGTCCATTTTCGATCAGCGCTCGAACAGGACCGACTATGTCACTGAATTCGAATGGATCATCAATCGGAATCGTCAACATAAGGCCGAGCCCGAGCCGCACAAGAATACCGTCAGCGTCCCTCGTCAATGACAGCAACGGTGCAGCGGGATGCTCGGGAAGTCCCACGATCGCAGCGGAACCTTCATCGAAGAGAAACCGCCCACGCGCCGAAAACTCATCCCGAAGCCACCGGTACAGACGATCCAAAACCTCATCATGCTCTTGCACGAGTCGATTCACGACCTCTCTATCTTTCAGCACGTAACGGAAGATCGGGGTCCGTAACCATTCTGATAATTCTTCCAGGTTCGATCTCCTACAGTAACGGACCCCTCGGCTATGCCGATATAGTCACCGGGTACACACGGGGTGCCCTGGGCTGACATGACAGTATATTTCTTCCCCGACACAGGACTCTGCACGCTACGTTGCGCAATGCTGGCATCGACCTGAGTCACCTTGCTTCCATCCACTTTTGCGAAGTAGATTATGGCGTCAGCCCGGTCAACCGTGCCCTCGCAGATCATTGTTCCCTTGACGTCCATCAGTGCGGGTGAACCTTTTGACTGGTGCACATTGTGCACTTTTACATCGCACGACCCTTCGGGGCCTCAGGCGAGCATCAGAGGTTATTGATCTTCCCATTAACACCGGCGAAATGGGACTTCACCGCCGCTATTCCTCCCGTTCGGCGGGGCCGCATACACACAGCAGCGGGGGGGGGGGGGCGGGGGGGGGGGGGGGGGGGGGGGGGGGGGGTGGGGGGGGGGGGGCGCGCCGGGGCGGGGGGGGGGGGGGGGGGGGGGGGGGGGTGGGGGGGGTGGAGGTTAGGTTGTAGGAGGAGGCGGTGGG
>NZ_JARWOP010000074.1 GCF_029868745.1 Nocardia wallacei
CTGCCGATCGCCACCCTGATCGACGGAACGCCACCACCATTGAGCCTCGGCCAGCTGAGCGCGACGATCTGGCTGTCGGTAGGCGCTACGGCCCTGGCGTTCGCGCTGTTCTTCGGCGGACTCTACCGCGGCGTCCCCGCGCGCGCCGGGACCCCGGGGTTTGTGGTCGGTTTTTTTTCACCAAAAACTCCCATTTTCTGTAATGAGGGGGAAGGGATGCCGCGGGTAGCCACCAGTTCGTGGGCGTCAAATAGCGGGCGCCCCTGAAGGAGGAGATCCTCAATGCTGATTTCACAGCGACCGACGCTGACCGAAGAGGTCCTGGCCGAGAACCGCTCGAAGTTCACCATCGAACCGCTCGAGCCGGGCTTCGGTTACACCCTCGGCAACTCGCTGCGCCGCACCCTGCTCTCGAGCATCCCGGGCGCCGCGGTCACCAGCATCCGCATCGACGGCGTGCTGCACGAGTTCACCACCGTCCCGGGCGTGAAGGAGGATGTCACCGACATCATCCTGAACCTCAAGGGCCTGGTCGTGTCGTCCGAGGAGGACGAGCCGGTCACCATGTACGTGCGCAAGCAGGGCCCGGGCACCGTCACCGCCGGTGACATCGTCCCGCCGGCCGGTGTCACCGTCCACAACCCGGACATGCACATCGCCACCCTGAACGACAAGGGAAAGCTGGAGATCGAGCTCGTGGTCGAGCGCGGTCGCGGCTACGTCCCGGCCGTGCAGAACAAGGCCTCGGGCGCGGAGATCGGCCGGATCCCGGTGGATTCGATCTACTCGCCGGTGCTGAAGGTGACCTACAAGGTCGAGGCGACCCGTGTCGAGCAGCGCACCGACTTCGACCGGCTCATCCTGGATGTCGAGACCAAGAACTCGATCTCCCCGCGGGATGCGCTGGCGTCGGCCGGTAAGACCCTGGTCGAGCTGTTCGGCCTGGCGCGTGAACTCAACGTGGAGGCCGAGGGCATCGAGATCGGGCCCAGCCCGGCCGAGGCGGACCACATCGCCTCGTTCGCGCTGCCGATCGAGGACCTGGACCTCACCGTGCGGTCGTACAACTGCCTCAAGCGCGAGGGTGTGCACACCGTCGGCGAGCTGGTGGCCCGCACCGAGTCGGATCTGCTGGACATCCGGAACTTCGGGCAGAAGTCCATCGACGAGGTGAAGGTCAAGCTGCACTCGCTGGGCCTCTCGCTCAAGGACAGCCCGGCCTCCTTCGATCCGTCCAGCGTCGTCGGCTACGACGCCTCCACCGGAACCTGGAGCGACAGCGGCTCGTTCAGCGACACCGACCACGGCGAGCAGGACTACGCCGAGACCGAACAGCTCTAGGCCGTACGGGCCAGTCCCGGGGCCTTCCTAAAGGAGAACAACCAATGCCCAAGCCCAAGAAGGGTGCCCGCTTCGGCGGGTCGGCGTCGCACCAGAAGGCGATCTTCGCCAATCTGGCGACGGCGCTCTTCGAGCACGGTCGGATCACGACCACCGAGGCCAAGGCCAAGGCGCTGCGCCCGTACGCCGAGAAGCTGGTCACCAAGGCGAAGGCCGGCTCGCTGGCCGACCGCCGCGAGGTGCTCAAGGTGATCCGCAACAAGGACGTGGTGCACGAACTCTTCGCGAACATCGGACCGTCGTTCGAGGGCCGCGAGGGTGGCTACACCCGGATCATCAAGACCATGCCGCGCAAGGGTGACAACGCGCCGATGGCGATCATCGAGTTGGTCCGGGAGAAGACCGTGACCAACGAGGCCGATCGTGCCCGTCGCGTGGCCGCGTCGCAGGCGGCCAAGGCCGAGGCGCCCAAGGCCGAAGCCGAAGCGGACGAGGCTGTCGCCGAGGAGACCGAGGCCGAGGCCCCGGTCGCCGAGGAAAAGGCCGACGAGAAGTAGGTCGACTCCCCGCGTACGCGGGGTGCTCCCGCCATGAGTGAGCCCGCCGTCCCCTCCGGGTCGGCGGGCTTCTCTCGTATGTTAACCAGGAGATGGCTTGACCAGTGCGGATCCGGCCCAGCAAACCATTGCGATCAGGGCACGAATCGATGTCGCCTACGACGGCACCGATTTCACCGGCTGGGCTCGCCAGCCCGGCCTGCGCACGGTGCAGGGCGTGCTGGAGGAGTCGCTGAGCAAGGTGCTGCGGGAGCCGATCCAGCTCACCGTCGCCGGGCGGACCGATGCCGGCGTGCATGCCGAGGGCCAGGTCGCGCACTTCGACACCGGCGCGGAGTTCGACGGCCCCAAGCTGATCCACCGCTTGGCCCGCTTTCTGCCGAAGGACGTGCGAGTCAAGCGAATCAGCGTCGTGCCCCCCGAGTTCGATGCGCGCTTCTCCGCGATCCGCCGCCACTACGCCTACCGCCTGACCACCGCGCCCTACGGAGCGGATCCGCTGCGGGCCCGCAGTGTCGTGCCCTGCCGCCCGGTCGACCTGTCCGCCATGCGCGAAGCCTCACGAAAGTTGTTGGGGCTGCATGATTTCGCGGCCTTCTGCCGCCGCCGTGAGGGCGCGACCACGGTGCGGGAGTTGCAGCGATTCGACTGGGTGGCGTCGCCCCCGCGGGATGGGGACGCGGACCTCACCGCCGAGGGTGAGCTGCTCACCGCCTACGTCAGTGCGGACGCGTTCTGCTGGTCCATGGTCCGCAGTCTGGTCGGCGCGGTGCTGGCCGTGGGGGAGGGGCGGCGGACACCCGAATGGGTCGCCGGGCTGCTGGATGAGCGAGAACGCGCCAGCTCGGTCACCGTCGCCCCGGCGCACGGCCTGAGCCTCATCGGCGTGGATTACCCCGTCGAGGCCGACCTGGCCGCCCGCAACGCTCAGACCCGCGAGATGCGCACGGTCCCGCCCGCCGCGGGCTGCTGCGGTTGAGCGCACAGGCCTCCTCGGCTGATTTCCGCGAGTTGCTGCGAGGGCGGGCAGTCGGGGATGGCAGACTCGGCCCACATGAGTCCGGTGAGCCGCGGTCGTAATGGCAAGAAGAACAAGCAGCAGGCGCGTGGCGAGGATCGCGACGACGTGAACCTCGAACTCGATCGCGACGGTTTCGAGCAGTTGATCGGCGACATCGCCGCGACGATCGTGAGGTTCGAGACCGTGGACGATCCGGTGGACGGGGAATACCTGGCCGCCTCGCTGCTCGCCGCGACCTACGGCACCCCCGAATACGACGAGGCGTTCGCGCAGATGTTCATCGGCGAGGCCGAGAAGCAGTCCGGTGCGGGCGCGCTGGCCTTCCTGCGCTGCGTCGCCGCGTTGACCCCCGAGCCGTCGCGGACGGCCGCACGGGCGGCGGCGGACCGGCTCGTCGCGGCCGGGGTCGACGCACCGGAATGGACGGCCGAACTCGACGAGCCCACGACCGGGGTCGAATACCTCCGCTGGCCCGTCGCGGACGGGCAGGGATCGGTTCTCTACGGCAGCTTCGAACGGGCCGGACGGCTCGACGGGGTGTTGCTGTTCGTCGACGACGAGGACTGCGGCGCGGCCAACGACCTGGCCCCGTTCCTCGGCGAGGGCTTGGCCGAGGCCCGCCGGCTCACCGACGAACGCGAGTCCGCGCCCGGCGAACCGATTCCGGCCGACGAATTCCGCTGGCAGGCCCAGGCCGCCCTGGACGCGCGGGCGCTGCACGAACGAGCGGTCGTCGAGCTCGGTCTCGATCCGCAGGAGCCCGAGGAGGAGGACGACGTGCCGCACGAAGTGACCGACGTCGTCCTCCGCGCTCGACTACGGGTGCTGCCGATGCCGGACAAACCCCTTCCGGTGCATGTGCATCCGGAACTCGGTTGAGCCCGGCTCGTCGTCAGCTCCGCTCGCCGGAGCCCGCCTCGATCGTCTTGGGATCGCTGCCCATTCCGCTGATCTCGATGCGGCGCGGCTTGGCCTTCTCCGCGATCGGCAGCATGACCGACAGGACTCCGTCGTTGTAGGTGGCGCTGATGTGCTCGGTGTCGATGCCCTCACCGAGCGACAGCTGGCGCATGTAGGTGCCGGCGAAACGCTCCGACGCGATCCACTGCACGTTCTCGTCGCCGGGCAGGCTGCGCCGCGCCTCGAGGGTGAGGGTGCCGTTGTCGACACTGACGTTCACCGATCCGGGATCCACGCCCGGTAGGTCGGCGTTGAGCACATAGTGATCGCCGGCCCGGAACAGGTCCATCGGCATGAAGCGCGGCGCGCGTGCGGTGCCCCTGCTCTCCCCGAGGAGCTGGCGGGCGACGGTGTCGATGTCGTGGAATGGATCGAACCTCAGCACAGGAATCACCTCCGAATGCGATGGGCGACACCCACCACGGCGGGCGGGTGCGCCGTGAACTTGTCCGACGCCCAATTTAGCACTCTCCTTCACTGAGTGCCAGATCTTGTCGAGGGTGGAATACGCACGGCGACACCGGGGTTCGCATCGACTATGACCATTCAGGGACTGGGACGGCTCGGAGTCTGGCGCTACTACGCGGCATTCACCCCCGAGCAGGCACGGGAGTTGGAGGGCCTCGGCTACAGCACGCTGTGGCTGGGCGGGTCGCCGCCGGCGGAGTTGCCGGTGGTGGAGTCGCTGCTGGAGGCGACCGAGACGCAGTTGGTCGGGACCAGCATCGTCAACATCTGGTCGGTGCCCGCCGAAGCGGTGGCGGAGTCGTATCACCGCATCGAGGCACGGTTCCCGGGGCGCTTCATCCTGGGCGTGGGAGTGGGGCATCCCGAGCACGACGGCGTCTACCGCAAGCCCTACGACGCGCTCGTCGACTACCTCGACGCGCTGGACAAGGCCGGCGTCCCGAAGGAGCGCCGCGCGCTGGCCGCGCTCGGTCCCCGCGTGCTGGAGCTGGCCCGCGACCGTACCGCCGGCGCGCTGCCCTACCTCACCACGCCCGAGCACACTCGCCGCGCCCGCGCGACGGTCGGCGCGGACACTCTGCTGGTGGCGGAGAACAAGATCGTGCTGGACTCCGAGGCCGACCGCGCCCGCAGCACCGGCCGTCGCACCGTCGAGTTCTACCTCGGCCTGAAGAACTACGTGTCCAACCTGCGCCGCCTCGGCTTCACCGAAGAGGACGTCGTCAAGCCGGGCAGCGACCGTCTCATCGACGCCCTGGCCCTGCACGGCACAGCGGAGGAGGTCGCCGCGGGTCTCGCCGCGCACCTGGAAGCGGGCGCCGACCAGATCGCCGTTCAGGTTCTCGACGAGGATTACATGTCGACCTTGCGCGCCCTCGCTCCAGCCCTGTCCGCCCGGGTCTGAACTTCCGCCGCGCCGCTCCGGCGGTGCGCTGTGCCTGCGCTATGAACGAACCAGGCGGGCGATGGCGTCGGTGGCTTCCTTGATCTTGGCCTCGGCTTCCGGGCCGCCCTGGACCGCGGCGTCCACCACGCAGTGGCTGATGTGATCCTCGAGCAGGCCCATCGCTACCGCCTGCAGGGCCTTCGTCATCGCCGATACCTGGGTGAGGATGTCGATGCAGTACTTTTCCTCCTCGACCATGCGTTGCAGGCCGCGGGCCTGGCCCTCGATACGGCGCAGGCGCTTGAGGTAATCGTCCTTCGCGGTGATGTAGCCGTGGCCGGCGTGGTCGTGGACGGGCTCGCTCGCCACCGTGGTCTGGTCCGCCGTCGTGGTCTGGTCGTCCGTCACCGGCTGCATCCTCACTCCCGCTGGCTGATCGTCAATACCCCCCTAGGGTACAGGGTTCCGGCGGGCTTGTCAGGTGGGGCGGGCGGTGCGCGAGAATCGAGGGCATGAGTTCGGATCCCCGCCCCGCACTGGCCATCATCGGCGGCAGCGGCTTCTACGATTTCTTCGGCGACGACGCGACCACGCTGGATGTCGACACACCCTACGGCGCGCCCAGCGCACCCATCACGGTCGGAGAGGTCGAGGGCCGGCAGGTGGCGTTCCTGCCCCGGCACGGCCGCAAGCACGAGTACTCGCCGCACACCGTGCCGTACCAGGCGAATATGTGGGCGCTGCGGTCGATCGGCGTGCGGCGGGTCTTCGCGCCGTGTGCGGTCGGCAGCCTGCGCGCCGACTGGGGTCCGGGCACCGTGGCCGTGCCGGACCAACTCGTGGACCGCACCTCCGGCCGTCCGCAGACCTACTTCGACAACGGCGGAGTGCACGTCACCTTCGCCGATCCCTACTGCGAGGACCTGCGCGCCGCGGCGACGGCCGCCGCCGTCGACGAACTGCCGATGCGGCACGCCGCGACCATGGTCGTGATTCAGGGCCCGCGCTTCTCCACCCGCGCCGAGAGCCGCTGGTTCGCCGCGCAGGGCTGGGAGCTGGTGAACATGACCGGCTACCCCGAGTCCGTCCTGGCCCGGGAACTCGAAATGTGTTATGCGGCAATCGCTCTGGTGACCGACCTGGACGCCGGCCTGGAAGCCGGTGACGGCGTCAGCGCGGCGGCCGTCTTCGCCGAGTTCGAGCGGAACCTGGTTCCGTTCAAGAAGCTGGTCCGGCAGGCGGTGTCCGGCGTCGAAGGCACCGAAACCTGCGATCGGTGCCGCGTGCACACCGGGGTATCGCTCCCACTCGAACTACCCTGAACCTCATGTCCACACGGCATCGAAACTTGGCCCGGCAGGTTTCGCGGGCTCGCTGGTGCGTGCCCGTGGCAAATTCACTGGGCGGTGTCGTGCCGCCTGGTGCGGACTCGCTGCGGCAAAGTGGTCGGCCGGTGAGGGCTGGGAAGGTGGTTCGCGCGTGCGTGTGTTGCTGACCGGGGCGGCCGGGTTCATCGGGGCGCACGTCCATCGGGCGCTGGTCGCCGCCGGGCACGACGTGGTCGCCGTGGACGCCCTGCTCGACGCGGTGCACGGGACGAATGCCGCACCGCCACAGGATGTTTCCTCGATCGACATCCGCGCTGCCGAAGCGCTCGAGCCGCTGCTGCGCGGTGTCGATGTCGTCTGCCACCTGGCGGCTGCGGTGCCGGTGGATGTTGTGCCGGACGGCGTGCGCGGGGAAACTGTCGGCCCGCGCGGTGCCGATCCGATCTACGTGGTGGGGCCGCCCGCGCTCGGGCGCGCCGGCGCAGGGGCGTCAGGTGACGGGGCTGCGGGCTCGTCGGCGTCGCGTCGTGCGAGCGCTGAGATGCTGGACGACGGGGCAGCGGGTTTCTCGGTCTCGCGGCGCGCTGCTTCGGACGGGGAAGGCGTGAATCTCCACCGTGACACCGAGTCTGCTGCACAAGACGAAGGGGCGAAATCCGCTTTTCACGGCGAGGGGATCGATGAGGCTCGGCCGCTGAGTGGGCCGGCTACCCGGCCGGTGGTTCGTCATTCCGAGGTCGATGGATCGTCCGGTCCAGCGGTGGGGGGCGGTCGGCGGCCGGGGGTGGACGGTCCGACGATGTCGGTGGGGCCGATGTTCGCGGCGCACAACGATTTCGGTACGGCGGTGTTGCTGGCCGCGATGGAGCGGGCCGGAGTTCCGCGGCTGGTGCTCGGGTCGTCGGTGGCGGTGTATGGGGAGGGGCGGTATCGGGGACTGCGTGGCGGTCCGTTCTTCCCCGGGCTGCGGCGGCGTGCGGATCTCGATCGCGGCATGTTCGATCACCGATTGCCGCGCACGGGGGAGATCCTCACCTGGGAACCGGTCGGCGAGGATGCGCCGCTGCGTCCCCGGACAGCCTATGCCGCAAGCAAACTGGCGCAGGAGAACTACGCGCTCGCCTGGGGCATGACCACCGGCGGCGCGGTCACGGTGCTGCGCTACCACCACGTCTACGGCGACCCGGTCGGCGGAAACGCCACGCTCGCAGCGCATTCCGGAGTGGTAGCCCGCTTCCGCCGCGAGCTGGAGTCCGGCCGCGCCCCGCTCGTCTTCGAAGACGGCGGACAGGTACGGGATTTCGTGCATGTCCGCGATGTCGCCGCGGCCACCGTCGCCGCTGTCGAACGCCCACTACCCGGTTTCGTGCCGCTGAACATCTCCTCCGGCCATCCCGTCACCCTGTGGGAGGTGGCCTCGATCATGTCCCGAGCACGCGGTGGCCCCGAACCCGTGGTCAGCGGGCGCTATCGCACCACCGACATCCGCCACATCGTCGCCGCCTCCGACCGCGCGCACCACGCCCTGGACTTCACCCCTCGCATCCCCCCGGCACAGGGATTGACCGACTACGCGAGAAAATCCGCGAACCAGACCCGTCCTTGACGGTCGAATGGATCCAGCCACCACACCTCGCGGGACGAGGGCCGCATGTCCACAAACGGCCACGCGCTCGGATCGGCGTCGTCGCAGGGACGCGGCTGTCACTGCGCGGGGGTGTCCGGTGACGGCGGAAGGGTTATGCGGACGAGGGCGAATTGGGGTGGAGTGTTGTCGGAAGGGCCGTAGGGGAGGGGAGAGATTTCGACGTCGATGGTCAGCCAGTCGCCGGTGGTGGCGGCGAGGCGCAGGGCGGGGATGGTGTGGAACCGGGTTCCGGAGAGAATGTCGGTGCGGGCGGCCAGGATTCGGGGGCGGTCGGCGGGGTGCGGCAGGGTGCGTTCGTCGGTCTCGCCGGTCCAGCGCAGGCCGGGGAGCGGTGCGCTGATCCAGCGGATCACCCGGATGCGCGCCGTGTCGACTACTGCCAGATACAGGCCGGGGTTGGTGTTCACCAGCGTGTCCACCGTCGCCGCCTCGAACGACTTGCCTTGGGCGGGCACGCTTTCGGTCACGTCGGCGAGTAGTCCGCGCCAGCATTGCGGGTCGGTGGTGTTGCGGGTGGCGACGAGCAGCGTGCGCAGTCCGTCCGGTGTGCGCGCGGTGCAGGTGCCCAGCCAGCGCGCGCCGGGTTCGGCCCGGGACACGGTCGCGACGAGGTCCAGCGCGCCGTCGAAACGTTCGATGTGCTCGAAGGATTCGGCGCCCACCCACACCGAGCGACCCCGATCGAACGCCGGACCCAGCCCCGTCCACAGCACCTCGGTGCGCCGCGTGCGCGCGTCCATCAGAAACGGGGCGACCGGTGGCGGCGCGGCCGGAGTATCGCCCACCCGGAACAGCACGCCGTGCACCGCGCCACCGGGTCCGATCAGCGGCAGCGCCCGCGCCCGCTGCTGTGACCACGGGTGCCGCGATCTCGGCAGTTCCCTGTCCACCGGTTCCCGGCCGTCGTACGCGGCGGTGACGACGGGTAGCAGACGCGCGGGCACGGTGCGCGCCAACGACTTCCACTGCCGCGGCACGGTGCCGACGGTCAGCACCGACCAGGTCTCGGGACTGCTCAGCGTCTCGATCAGCAGCCACTCGCCGAGTGTCATGTACGCCCCCTTCCCGAATCCGCCGTCCGCTTTCGTGATAGCCAGCGAATATCGTGCACCATCCGGAATCGGCGTGGTGGCGGGGTGGCGATATCGATGGCCGACACGGCCAGGCTAGGCTCGCGCGAGCGCGGTCAGGGCCGAAGGCGGCGGAGCACCCACCGGAAAGGACACAGCATGGACAGCCCGTTGCGGCTCGAGGTCATCGTCGCCAGCGTGCGGCCGGAACGGTTCGCGCCGGTTGTCGCCGACTGGTTCCTGCGCACGGCACGCTCGTACCCCGAGTTCGACACGGGGGTCATCGATCTCATGCACACCCCGCTGCCCACCGACCTCTCGACGACGCCGGAGGTGCGGGCCTACCGGGAACGGCTCGCCGCGGCGGACGCGTTCGTCGCCGTCACCTCCGAATACAACCACGGCTACCCGGCCTCGCTGAAGACCGCGCTGGACAGCGCCAAACACGAATGGCGAGGAAAACCGATAGGTTTCGTCGGCTACGGCGGCCTGTCCGGCGGCCTGCGCGCCGTCGAACAGCTGCGGCAGGTGGTCGCCGAGATCCACATGGTCTCGATCCGCGAGACCGTCAGCTTCCACGAGGCCAAGCGGAGGTTCGACGCTCAGGGCGAGACCGCGGACGGCGCCGCCACCGATGCCGCCGCCCGCCTGTTGCGTCAGCTCGCCTGGTGGGGGCGTCACCTGCGCACAGCGCGCGCCATCGACCCGTATCCGGGCTAGCGCCGGGCCGTACTCCGGCGTCGAAAACACATGTCCGGACCGGACAGCCGACTACTGATGCGCGACGGGTCGCCGTCCACGCGGATTGCCGATGTAGGTGGCCTCCCGCGGAATCGATACCAGCGTCAGATCGACCTGTGCGGTGCCCGTGCGCAGAATGACGTGGTTGCCGATGGCGCCCGGCTGATGGATCGACAGGTCCGGCCGCGTCGCGGGCCAGCCCATCGGATCGCCGGTCACATAGATCGTGGTGACACCGGCGTGCGGCGCGGGCGCGAGGACACCGTCGACCACCGCGGCGGTGAAATTCGCGTCGCTCTGGTGTGTTTCGACGGCGATGGTCAACCGCTCCGGATTGCCGATGGTGGTGACCAGCTGCTCCCACGCCTGCGGGCGATCGGTCCGGATCAGCACGCGCTCGCCGACCGCCAGCGCGCGGAACACCAGCTGCTGCGCCAGATACAGCTCACCGGCGACGTACACGGTCGAAATGCCCTGGCCGACAAGCCGGATCGCGACGCCGTTGCCCTCGTCGTCGGAGCCGATCAGCTGACCGCAGCCCGACGACGGCAGATGCAGCGCCCCGACCACGTCGATCGGATATTCGCCCAGCGGCACCGTGTCGTCGACATCCGGGATACCGATCGGCAGATGGGCCAGCAGACTCTGCCGGTGCCGCCCGTTCAGCGACACCATGCCCTTGCGTCGGCGCTTCTCCGGCAGCTCGCGAGTGGTGAGACGCCATGCGGCGCCGATGTTCACCGTCTCCGCGGAGCTACCCGGCCGCAGTCGCACCGCCACGGTGGTGCCGCGGGAGGGGTCGACCCACAACTGCGCCAGTAGATCCGAGCCCAGCTGCTTCGGATCGACGGCGGCGCCGATGTTGACACCGTTGCCCAGCTCGGCGTAGCGCCACCGGTGGGTGAGGGTGCGCGGATCGATCTGCGCGGTGACCTGGAGAACGGCCTTCTTGATCTCGGGCGCCGTGAGCACACGCGACGCGCAGTCGGCGTCCTCGAGCGCGCGCACGATGCGCTGGGTGGCGATGGTGACCGCCCGGCACGCGCCCTCGGTCCCGCCGCCGCGCCGATCGGCGGCATCCGGACAGGCCAGTGTGTCGAAACTGATCGCCAGCCACACCGTGCGGTGCGCGGTCGCCGGCAGCGGCCCCAGCAGCGACTCGTAGATCGGGCCGGCCGGCGTGCCGGAACGGCTGCGGTGACCGTGGCTGATGATGTCGATACCGCTGAGCAGGATGTCGTGCTGGGCCAGGCACTGCGCCAGCTCGGGCAGCGGCAGCAGGTGCGAGGCGTGCACGGTGTTGCGGTCGATGCGGGTCAGTCCGCCCTTCGGCGGCAGTACCTCGACGACCGCCACTACCCGGCTGCCCTCCCAGTACAGGCCGAGCGAACGCCCGTCCGGCCCACGGAAGTCGACGGTGTCGCCGAGCCGGTAGCCGCGCCGGGTGCGGTATCGCCAGATCGTCGCGATCCAATCCGCCACGGTGCGCTTGCCGAATGGAATCAGCACCAGCAGACCCGCCACCACGGCGGCGGCCAGGGCAAACCACCACTGCGGGCCCGCGATCAGGACGGCCACCCCCACGACCAGCCCGAGCAATTGCGCCGCGAGCAGATTCGGCAGCGAGATCCGTCCAAACAGCGGGCGGTTGTGCGACCCGCTCGGTTCGGCCATCGTCGTCCCCCAGGTACCCGGTGTCGGCCTCGTCGACGGCCGAGCTGAACTTCAGTCCTGCTGAACTGTACTGTGTGGCGCCGACATGAGCACTTTTCGGGGGAGCGCCCGAGCTTTGCTCACGGCTCGGCCGTTGCCTGCTCGCCGCTGTCCACGGGCATGGCGTGGTGCTCCGGCATCCCGTGCAACCCCGCGACTTCGGCGCGGAGCGCGCGGATTTCCTCGACCAGCCGACCCACTTCGAGATCGGTGCGTTCCGCGGACTCCTCGACGTTCTTCAGCTGGTCGATGACCCAACTGGTGGTGGTGCCGATGGCGAAGCTGATCAGTCCGATGCCGAACGTCATCAGGACCAGGGCCACCAGGCGGCCTTCCGTCGTGACCGGGTAGTAGTCGCCGTAGCCGACCGTGGTGACCGAAACGACCGCCCACCACAGGGCGTCGCCGAAGCTCTGCACCTTGGCGTCGTCGGCACCGTATTCGGCGTCGAACATCGCCAGGCTGCACAGGAACACCACGAGCAGCGAGCACACTCCGACGAACACCGACAGCCGTGCGCGGGTCAGCTTGCTGCGGTTCAGCGTGTCCAGCACCAGCAGGGCCGCCCGGAGCAATCGCAGCGGGCGCACCGGCGGGAGCAGCACGATCAGTAGTTCCAGCGGATGCGACCGCAGGAAACGCCAACGGTGCGTGGACAACCCGAACCGCAGGAGAAAGTCCGCGGCGAAGATCCCCCAGATCCCGATGTCCACGCCGGTGAGCCAGGCGTCCAGCGTGGGCGAGGCGTTCGTGTCGAGTACATGCCAGGCGTAGACGCCGAGGAACGCCGCCGCCAGCACTCCCATCGGGATGTTCGTGGCGCGTTCCCACGCCACGCGGCGGCTGACCGGAGCCGGTGCGGTACCGGGCGGAGAAGGCGGGGCGGGATCGGTCCGGACGCTGAGCTGGGTCATACGGAACTGCCTAGGTGAATCGCCCGGCAGCCGTGGCCTACCGGAGGGTGGATGCCCAAGTTATCGCCGCTCCCGGCTTCGGCGTTGCCGGACTCCCACAATCCTCCGCGCGCCGTGGCACGTCTATCGCGTGGACCCGTTCGCGGTCGCCTCGCTCGCGCCGACTTCGTCGCCGGCTGTATCGGCCGCGTCCGGCGTCTCCGACGCGATGGTGGTAGACGCTGTGCTGGTGTCGGGCACCAGAATCGGTTCTGCGCCGGTCGTCGGCTCCTCGGGGGCCGCGAAAATGCTCTTGTGCGGCTGGATCTTGGCGCGATGCTCGCCGCCATCCCGTGCGCCCTGTTGCGACGGGGGCATCATCGGCATTCCGAATGCGGCGGGAGTTCTGCTCGGGTCCGACTGCGCGCCGGACGATGCGGAGCCCTCCTCCGCGGTCGAGGTGGAGGTGTCCTTCGATGCCGCGAGGTAATCGACGGGTTGAGGTTGTGCGGCATCGTCGCCTTGCGGAGTACCTGCGGGGGGCGCGCTTTCCGCGTCGCCGGGCTGATTGTGTTCCGCGACCCACTCGTTGCCCGGCGGGTATCCGCCACTGTCGAGTTGTCCTCCCGAACCGGGCGATTGCTCCTCGGCCGTAGGGGCCTCGATCCTGGCCGCGATGCTGTCGCCGAAGTCGATGGCCCCGGCGACGGTGCCGATCACATGGTCGATGATGGTCAGCGGCGCCTCGACGGTCTGCGCGACCTTGTAGACGACGTCGACGACCCCCGATACGGTACCGACGATCGTCGAGATCTCGGTCGCGGTCGCGGCCACATCCTTCAGCCCCTGATCGACCCCGCCGGTCTGCTGACTCCCGTCGCCGGACTCGGATATCTGTTCACCCGCGATCGGGTTCTCGGTCTGCGCCGGCTTCGCCGCGACCGGAGTCGACTGCTGTTGTTGCGCGACTTGCGAACTCGGCGCCGCGACCACCGCGCCCTGTGCGCTCTGTGAGGCGGCGGGAGACTCGGGTGCGGCCGAAACCTGTTGCTGCTCGGTGGATTGGGGCGTAGTGGCCGCAGGCGTGGTGTCGGCGGGCACGCCGCCGGAGTACAGCGCCGTGCTCACCGGGGCGGGTCCGGGGTAGGGGCTGTGGTCGAGACCCTCGAAAGTGGTGAGCATCTCGGTGTAGTGCTGGCTGATGGCGGTGCGCGTGTTCTGGTTGAGAGTGGCGAATTCCCCTACCCGAGTCTCGAATTCGGGGACGAAGGTCTCGGTCATCCAGTCGGCGGCGTACTGCTGCGGGTCGGTGCCCTCCGGCAGGTCGGGGAGCACGGCGCGGACCAGGGTGCGTTTACCGTCCTCGCTGTCCACGAGGCCGAAGTCGCCCTGGGCATACATCGCTATCTGCTCGACCTCGGAGGCCTGTTTGCCACCGATGGTGAGTGCGCCGAAAACCGATTCGCTGGTGTCGGCCTTCTGCCGCAGGCTGGCGGCGATCTCGGTCAGGGCCGTACCGATCGAGGTCGCCAGTCCGGCCAGCTTCTCCACGTCGGTGCCGACCCGGGCGGCTACCTGCGACAGCAGTGCCGCCGCGTCCGTGCCCGCGCCTTCCGTCCAGGCCGATCCGACCTGCCCGGCCCGGGTCGATTGCACCCCGGCTTGTTCTCGCGCGGCGATCAGCTGGGCGCTCAGTGTGTCGGCGAATGTTGCCAGGTCCGTGAGGTCCAGGCCCCGTTCCGCGTCGTACTGCGCGCGGAGTGCGGCGATGTCGTAACCGCCGGGCGCGTTGCTGCCGGTCCAGGTCGCGTACGGCTCGATGAATTCCTGTAGGCGGTACAGTCCCGGTTCACCCCTGGTCAGCTGGGTGTCCGCGGTCAGCCCGGTGGTGTCGATCATGCGAGTACTGCCCCCGTCGCGCCGACATCGGCGGTGTTGGCCTGGTCCTGCTGCTCGTACACGGTGACGGCCTGCCGCAGCGCATTCGTGCAGTCCTCGATGCTCGAGCCCCATCTGGTCAGCAGCCCCGCGGCATCCACGCACCCCTGCGACAATTTGATGCCGAACTCCCGGTACATCTGCCCGGTCTGTGCGGGATCCACCTGTGCTGCAGCAGTTCCCAGTGCTGTCGCCGAGCTCAGCACGCTCTGCCCCGAGACCGCCAGATCCGTCGCGATACCCTGCATCGCCGCCGTGCGGATAGAAACCACGACTCATTCCCCTACCCGGTCGGCTCTTGGTTGGCGCTGTCGTCTCTGCCCGACTGCCGACCTGTCATCCACTTGGACGCACCGTAGGGCCGCAGGGTTCCGAATCGCTTCCGCGAATTCGCCTCGATTCGCGCCCGGTATGTAGTCGGCGCCTCCGCGGAACCGTGTGCGGTGATGATGCGTCGAAACAGGCTGTGGGGGGGGTTTATGCCGAGCGACTCGGCGAACCGCACCCGCCGGATGTCCAGCTCGATCG
>NZ_JARWOP010000075.1 GCF_029868745.1 Nocardia wallacei
GCAACCCCTGCCGGGTATCACACACGCATGGTTTAGCCTCATCCGCTTTCGCTCGCCACTACTCACGGAATCACAATTGTTTTCTCTTCCTGTGGGTACTGAGATGTTTCACTTCCCCACGTTCCCTCCACACACCCTATATATTCAGGTGCGGGTAACACGACATCACTCGTGCTGGGTTTCCCCATTCGGAAATCCTCGGATCTCAGCTCGGTTGACAGCTCCCCGAGGCATATCGCAGCCTCCCACGTCCTTCATCGGCTCCTGGTGCCAAGGCATCCACCGAACGCTCTTAAACACTTACAAACAAAGATGCTCGCGTCCACTGTGCAGTTCTCAAACAACACACCCGATCCGAATCCACTTCCGACACCAGCACCCCAGTCCACAGACTGAAGCCGGTATGACCGGGGACCCGGCCGAATCGTTATCTTCGCCTAGAAAGAAACACTCGCGTGTTCTTTCAGGACCCAACAGTGTGCCGATATATCCCCACCGAAGCAAGGAAGTAGCCAGTGTTCCACCCATGAGCTTCCGCAGTCCCACAGTCGGGGACATGAACGGTCTCTGCCAGGCAACGACAACCTCTGTCATCGCGCTCTGGAGAAGTGCTCCTTAGAAAGGAGGTGATCCAGCCGCACCTTCCGGTACGGCTACCTTGTTACGACTTCGTCCCAATCGCCAATCCCACCTTCGACGGCTCCCTCCCACAAGGGGTTAGGCCACCGGCTTCGGGTGTTACCGACTTTCATGACGTGACGGGCGGTGTGTACAAGGCCCGGGAACGTATTCACCGCAGCGTTGCTGATCTGCGATTACTAGCGACTCCAACTTCACGGGGTCGAGTTGCAGACCCCGATCCGAACTGAGACCGGCTTTAAGGGATTCGCTCCACCTCACGGTCTCGCAGCCCTCTGTACCGGCCATTGTAGCATGTGTGAAGCCCTGGACATAAGGGGCATGATGACTTGACGTCGTCCCCACCTTCCTCCGAGTTGACCCCGGCAGTCTCCTGCGAGTCCCCGGCATAATCCGCTGGCAACACAGGACAAGGGTTGCGCTCGTTGCGGGACTTAACCCAACATCTCACGACACGAGCTGACGACAGCCATGCACCACCTGTACACCAGCCACAAGGGAACCGACATCTCTGCCGGCGTCTGGTGTATGTCAAACCCAGGTAAGGTTCTTCGCGTTGCATCGAATTAATCCACATGCTCCGCCGCTTGTGCGGGCCCCCGTCAATTCCTTTGAGTTTTAGCCTTGCGGCCGTACTCCCCAGGCGGGGTACTTAATGCGTTAGCTACGGCACGGATCCCGTGGAAGGAAACCCACACCTAGTACCCACCGTTTACGGCGTGGACTACCAGGGTATCTAATCCTGTTCGCTACCCACGCTTTCGCTTCTCAGCGTCAGTTACTGCCCAGAGACCCGCCTTCGCCACCGGTGTTCCTCCTGATATCTGCGCATTTCACCGCTACACCAGGAATTCCAGTCTCCCCTGCAGTACTCTAGTCTGCCCGTATCGCCCGCAAGCTTGGGGTTGAGCCCCAAGTTTTCACGAACGACGCGACAAACCGCCTACAAGCTCTTTACGCCCAGTAATTCCGGACAACGCTCGCACCCTACGTATTACCGCGGCTGCTGGCACGTAGTTGGCCGGTGCTTCTTCTACAGGTACCGTCACTCACGCTTCGTCCCTGTCGAAAGCGGTTTACAACCCGAAGGCCGTCATCCCGCACGCGGCGTCGCTGCATCAGGCTTCCGCCCATTGTGCAATATTCCCCACTGCTGCCTCCCGTAGGAGTCTGGGCCGTGTCTCAGTCCCAGTGTGGCCGGTCGCCCTCTCAGGCCGGCTACCCGTCGTCGCCTTGGTAGGCCATTACCCCACCAACAAGCTGATAGGCCGCGGGCCCATCTCGCACCGATAAATCTTTCCACCACAAACCATGCGATTCGTGGTCATATCCGGTATTAGACCCAGTTTCCCAGGCTTATCCCAGAGTACGAGGCAGATCACCCACGTGTTACTCACCCGTTCGCCGCTCGTGTACCCCGAAGGGCCTTACCGCTCGACTTGCATGTGTTAAGCACGCCGCCAGCGTTCGTCCTGAGCCAGGATCAAACTCTCCGTTGAAGACTCACAAACCACACTTCCCAAGGGAAGCGTAATCAGAAGTAATCTCGAACCAGAGTCCGAAAACCTAACTTAAACGCCAGCCGGAAAAATAGCTGACAAAAAATACCCGACCCTCACACGGGGGTGTAGAGAGCCGGAACCAAAATAATTGGCACTGACATTCATCGACACACTATTGAGTTCTCAAAGAACACACGCACGCACCATCTTTCGGACTTCCGCCCGATCGATCGGTGAGGCAACTTTTCCAGCTTAGCTCAGCCAGCCACCCCGATCCAAATCGGGGTCTCGGTCGAGCCGTGTGATCTACCAGGCGCTCATCGTCCAACCTCGTGTCCCTGACCTTTCGGCCCGGGTCGGTGTCCGTGTCGCTCTGACCTGGAATAAATTACGTGCCGACCGCTTTCGATGTCAAATCGCCTGGTCATACGGCCGATCAGGCCCTATTCCCCGAACCGACCTATTGGTACCGAAATGCCGGAAGCCGGCCCACCCGAATAGGTGGACCGGCTTCCGAGAAAAGACAGCTCGGATGGCTCGGACTCAGAAGTCCATGCCGCCCATGCCGCCGGTCGGGTCGCCCGCGGGGGCGGCCTGCTTCTCCGGCTTGTCGGCGACGACGGCCTCGGTGGTGAGGAACAGCGCCGCGATCGAGCCCGCGTTCTGCAGGGCCGAACGGGTCACCTTCACCGGGTCGGCGACGCCGGCCTTCAGCAGGTCCTCGTACTCGCCCGAGTCGGCGTTGAGGCCGTGGCCGGCGGGCAGGCCCGCGACCTTCTCGGCCACCACGCCGGGCTCCAGGCCCGCGTTGAAGGCGATCTGCTTCAGCGGAGCGGCCAGCGCGACCTTCACGATGTTCGCGCCGGTGGCCTCGTCACCGGTCAGCTTCAGCTCGTCCAGAGCCGGGCCGGCCTGCAGCAGGGCCACGCCACCACCGGGGACGATGCCCTCCTCGACGGCCGCCTTGGCGTTGCGCACCGCGTCCTCGATGCGGTGCTTGCGCTCCTTCAGCTCCACCTCGGTGGCGGCGCCGGCCTTGATCACCGCAACACCGCCGGCCAGCTTGGCCAGGCGCTCCTGCAGCTTCTCGCGGTCGTAGTCGGAGTCGCTGTTCTCGATCTCGGTACGGATCTGCGCGACCCGGCCCTTGATGGCCTCGGCGTCGCCCGCGCCGTCGACGATGGTGGTCTCGTCCTTGGTGACGACCACCTTGCGGGCCTGGCCCAGCAGATCGACGGTGGCGTTCTCCAGGTTGAGGCCGACCTCTTCGCTGATGACCTCGCCACCGGTCAGGATGGCGATGTCGGCCAGCTGCGCCTTGCGGCGGTCACCGAAGCCCGGGGCCTTGACGGCGACGGACTTGAAGGTGCCGCGGATCTTGTTGACCACCAGGGTCGACAGGGCCTCGCCCTCGACGTCCTCGGCGATGATCAGCAGCGGCTTGCCGGCCTGGATGACCTTCTCCAGCAGCGGCAGCAGGTCCTTGACGGTCGACACCTTCGAACCGACCAGCAGGATGTACGGGTCCTCGAGGACCGCTTCCTGACGCTCGGGGTCGGTCACGAAGTAACCGGAGATGTAGCCCTTGTCGAAGCGCATGCCCTCGGTCAGCTCCAGCTGGAGACCGAAGGTGTTGCTCTCCTCGACGGTGATGACGCCTTCCTTGCCGACCTTGTCCATGGCCTCGGCGATCAGCTCACCGATGGACTGGTCGCCCGCCGAGATGGCGGCGGTAGCGGCGATCTGCTCCTTGGTCTCGACCTCCTTGGCCGACTCGAGCAGACGGTTGGTGACGGCCTCGACGGCCTTCTCGATGCCGCGCTTCAGGCCCAGCGGGTTGGCGCCGGCCGCGACGTTGCGCAGGCCCTCGCGCACCAGCGCCTGGGCGAGCACGGTGGCGGTGGTGGTGCCGTCACCCGCGACGTCGTCGGTCTTCTTGGCGACCTCCTTGACCAGCTCGGCGCCGATCTTCTCGTAGGGGTCCTCCAGCTCGATCTCCTTGGCGATGGACACGCCATCGTTGGTGATCGTGGGGGCGCCCCACTTCTTCTCCAGGACGACGTTGCGGCCCTTGGGGCCCAGCGTCACCTTGACAGCGTCGGCGAGGCTGTTCAGACCCCGCTCGAGGCCGCGGCGGGCCTCTTCGTCGTACGCAATCGTCTTGGCCATTGCGAAGTGATCCTCCAGGATTGGGGGTGACACGATGCTGGCCAGGCTCGGTGCCCGCGACGGACGAACGGGGGTGTCGTGGCTCCCGATCTCACCGTCCCGACCTGGCACTCACAGGTCGAGAGTGCCAGATCCCTTTCTAGCACTCAGCGATGGTGAGTGCAAGGTCATCGGCGGTGGTGGACGAGAACTACATGGTGTCGGTGACGCGCAGCGCCAGAGCGAGGAAGGCGTCGGTGCGCCGCTCCTCAGGCGAACGGGGCTCACCGCGCTCGACGGTGACCTGCTCGGCGTCGTGCAGCAGCAGCTCCGCCTCGATCCGCATGATGGCGCGGATGAACGGCGGGGCCACCTCCGGTGGGAGATCCCCGTTGACGATGTAGCTACCGTCCGGACCGTCCTCGGTTTGCACATAGGAAAGCGCGCGCAGCAGGTCAGCGCGCAGTTCCCCCGCGATCAGGTCGGAATCCACGTCATCCGCCATAGCGACATCGTATCTTGACAACCCTTGTGCAACCCGCAACCGGGTCTTACAGTACGTACGTACGGTTTGGGATGCGGAAAGATCGGGAGCGGCCGATGTGGGATCCACAGCAGTATCTGGCCTTCGACAACCACCGCTCGCGGCCCTTTTTCGAGTTGCTCGGACGGATCGGCGCGCAGCGTCCGCGGCGGGTCGTGGACCTGGGCTGCGGGCCCGGACATCTGACCACCACCCTGACCGAGCGGTGGCCCGGCGCCGTGGTCGAGGCGTCGGATTCCTCGCCGCAGATGGTCGCCGCCGCGCGGGCCCGGGGTGTCCACGCCACTCTGCTGGACGTGCGCGAGTGGGAGCCCGAGCCGGATACCGACGTGGTGGTGTGCAACGCGGTACTGCAGTGGGTGCCCGGCCATCCCGCGGTGCTCACCGACTGGGCGGCGAAATTGCCCCCGGGCGCCTGGCTGGCGATCCAGGTACCGGGCAACTTCGACGCGCCCTCGCATCGATCGATCCGGGAACTGGCCGCGCGGGACGACTGGCGGGATCGGCTCGAGCCGACCGGCGTCCGCTCGGCCCGCAACGTGCTCGACCCCACCGGTTACGCCACCGTGCTGACCGAGGCGGGCTGTGCCGTCGACGCTTGGGAGACCACCTACCTCCAGCGCCTGACCGGCGACGATCCGGTGCTGAAATGGGTTTCGGGGACGGCGCTGCGCCCGGTCCGCGATGTCCTGGACGACGCGAGCTGGGACCGCTTCGTCGCCGAACTGACGCCGCTGCTGCGGGCCGCCTACCCGCAGCAGCCCGACGGCACTACCTGGCTGCCGTTCCGCCGCGTCTTCGCCGTTGCCCAGAAACCGTGAGCGACGGCAGTCAGTTCGGGCGGGGCGGTGTCGGGGGTTGCGGCGGTTCCGGGGAACCCGGCGGCGTCGGCGGGACCGGCGGCGTGGGCGGGACCGGCGGACGCGGCGGCACGGGCGGATTCGGGGACCCGGTGACGAACTGGGCGAGTTGGGCCGCGATGTCGCCTTCCAGTTCGTCCTTGCGCAGACCCAGCCCCGAGAGGACGCCGTTGCCGTCCTCGTGTTCCAGCAGGGCGAGCAGGATGTGTTCGGTGCCGATGTAGTTGTGGCCCAAGCGAAGTGCTTCGCGGAAGGTCAGCTCCAGGGCCTTGCGGGCGGCGGCGTTGTAGGGGATGAGTTCGGGGACGTCCTCGGTGGCCGGCGGCAGCGCGGCGGCGGCGACCCGGCGCACGGCCTCGAGGGTGACGCCCTTCGATGTGATCGCGTGGGCCGCAAGGCTTTTGGGCTCGCTGAGCAGGGCCAGCACGAGATGTTCGGGCTGGATCTCGGCATTGCCCGCACGGCGGGCCTCCTCCTGCGAGACCACCACGACCGAGCGCGCCCGTTCGGTGAAACGCGCGAATCCGGCGTTCGGGTCCATGGCCGGATCGGTGGTCGCCTTCGGGACGAACCGCTTCTGCGCGGCCTGCTTGCTGACGCCCATGCTGCCGCCGATGTCGGTCCACGAGGCGCCGGCGCGGCGGGCCTGGTCGACGAAGTGACCGATCAGGTGATCGGCCACCTCGCCCAGGTGGCCGCCGACGACGACCGCGTCGGACAGTTGCTCCAGGACATTGTCGGGGCGCGCTTTCTTTATGCCGTCGATCAGGTCGTCGAGGCGTACGTTGATGTCTGTCATGCGTCAACAATAGGTTGACTACATGCGCAACGTCAACGATTAGTTGACACAGGTTCGCGTCGAGCGAAGTTTCCGACAGTGCGGCGGTCCAGCGCCTGGCCGCACGGCAAATTCGCTCACCCCTTCGCGGGACGCGCCGCGCCGCGCACGATGAGTTCCTTGACCCAGGCCGCGGGGCGCCCGGTGAGCGCGCGGTCGGTCGGGGTGTCGTCGGGGCGGACGAACTGGATGACGCCGTCGCGGCGGCCCAGGCTGAGGCACTGGATGTAGTACCGGAAGCGCAATGGGGCAGGCTCCTCGCCGCGCAGGCGGGCAAGCACCGCCGCGGCCGCGTGCGCGCCGGTGGGCAGCGCGGTGGCGCAGGCCATGCGGAGTTCGCGGCCGCCGGGGCCCGCGATGGCCGCGGCGTCACCGGCGGCGTAGATGGCCGAATCGGAGGTCCGCAGTGCCTCGTCGACCAGTAGGCGGCCGCGGCCGTCGACGGCGAGCCCGGCCTCGGCGGCGAGCGTGGGGACCTCGAAACCCGTTGTCCACAGGACGGTTTCGGCGTCGAAGCGGGTGCCGTCGGCGAGGCGCAGGCCGTCCGGCAGCACCTCGACCACCTTCGCGCCGGACCGCACCTCGACACCGAGCCGGTCCAGCGTGGCGCGGATGTGGCGGCGGGCGCGGTCGGACAGCCAGGCGCCCGGTTCCTCCGAACTCACCAGTGCCACTGCGAGATCCGGGCGTGATTCGGCGAGTTCCGCGGCGGTCTCGATGCCGGTCGACCCGGCGCCGACGACTGCCACGCGGCCCGATGCCGCCTGCCACCGCGCGACATCCTCGGGAGTAGCGACGGTTCGGGCGTATTGCCGCACGCCCGCGACGCTGTCCACGTCGGCGGCACTGCCGAGGGCATAGACGAGCAGGTCGTACTCGACGACGGCGCCGTCGGCCAGGCTGATTTGCTTCAACCCGGGATCGAGCGCCACGGCCCGGTCCTCGATGAAGCGAATCTTCTTGCGCTCCAGCAACTCTCGCAGGTCTCGGCGCGGAATCGGCTGTCCGGCGGCCAGCTGGTGCAGCCGCACCCGCTCGACGAACTGCGGCCGCGCGTCCACCACGGTGATCTGCGCGTCGCGCGCGCGGCGAGCCAGCTTGCCCGCCGCCGACAGGCCCGCGTACCCGGCGCCCAGCACGACGATCCGTTGCTCTCCGGTCATGAGTGACTCCTTTTCGAGAAGGCCGACACTTGTCAGACCGGGTAGCGCCGGAATGTCTGACAGGTTCGGTGAGTGGGGTGAGTCACAGCCGTTCAGCAGGAACCGGGAGTGTGGATCCCGGCCAAAAGCGCGCCGGGATGACCAGGAGAGAGCGTGCCCGATGACAGGAGAGAGCGTGCCCGATGACGGGAGAGAGCGTGCCCGATGAGAGGGGAGCGTGCCCGATTCGGAGGTCAGGCGGTGCGGGCGTAGTAGGCGAGTTTGGCGGGGTTCAAGATGAGGCGGACCGCGGAGATGTTGTCCGCGTTGAGGTCCGCGGAGCCGATGACGAGCACGGTGTCGGCGACTCGGGCTACCGCGGCGGGGGCACCGTTGATTTCCTCGATGGTGAGTTCGAGGCCGGGGACGGTGCGGGTGAACAGGCCGGTCAGGTAGCGGGCGACCCGGGCGGAACCGGTGACCGGGCGCCGGGCCGCGGTGACCTCGCCGCCGCCGTCGGCCAGCGCCACGATGTCGGCGGCGAACATCTGCTCGAGGGCCGTGAGGTCGCCGGCGCGGGCGGCCGCCACGAAACGTTCGAAGAGTGCGCGGGCCTGATCGGGGGTCGCGGTGAAGCGGTTGTTCCCGCTGCGGACGCGGCGGCGTGCCCGGCTGTACAGCTGCTGGGAGTTGGCCTCGGACAGCTCCAGCATCTCGGCGACCTCGCCGTGCGTGTAGCCGAAGGCCTCGCGCAGGACGAATACCGCGCGCTCCACCGGGGACAATCGTTCCAGCAGCGTGAGCATCGCCATCGACACCAGTTCTCGCTGCTCAGCCGATTCCAACGGTCCGAGTTCGCCGCGGCCGGTCGGCACCGGCTCCGGCAGCCACGGCCCGACGTAGGTCTCCCGGCGCGCGCGGGCCGAATCCAGCCAGGTGCGGCACAGATTGACCACCACCGTGGTCAACCACGCTTCGGCGGAACGGATCTCGGCACGGTCGGTGACGTCCCAGCGCAGGTAGGCCTCCTGCACGGCGTCTTCGGCCTCGCTCGCCGCGCCGAGCATGCGGTACGCGAGGGCGAACAGGCGCGGCCGGTGCCGCTCGAATTCGGCCAGTCCCGTCTGGTCCACCCGCTCACCCGCCTTCGTCCGCAATCGTCGGGCGACGATACCCGCTACGCGCCCGGTGCCGTGACGGCCCTAGAGGACACCGCCGTGGCGGTCAGTTCGGCGCGACGGTGGGCGGTTCGGCCGAGGTCGTGGGTTCGCGTTCCGGGCGCGGCAATCGGAGGTCCGGGAGGCGGAGCTTCGGACGTTCGCTGGTGGTCGGCGCGACGGTAGTGGTGGCCGGGGTGTTCCGGCGCAGTTCGCTGCCGCCCGAGCCACTGTCCGGATCACAGGCGGTGAGTGTGACCGCGACGGCACCGGCGGCCAGCACCGCAATCGCCAACTTCTGCACGGGATTTCCCCCCGATCGGGCGCCACACCTGCCGCAGCGCATGCGGAAACGGTGCGCCCCAGCCCTTATCGACCGCCTAACGATCGGTTAACGCGGAACCTACTTCTCGGTGATGCCGATGGCCTCGGCGACCGGGGTATCGGCTTGGCTGCCGGCCAGGCAGACCAGTTTGGCTGTGCCCAGCGCGACATTGGGGCTGCCGTCGAACTTGGAGCCCGGGTTTTCGGCGAGTATCCGTTCCAGCAGCGACTTTTCGGCGTCGGTGTCCAGGGTCTTGAACTCGCCGCAGGTCGTTTGCGAGGCGGGACCGAGGGCGGCGTTACCCGACCCGGCCGCGGTCGTCGGGGGCGGCGCCGGGGGCTCCGGCGGGGCGGGAGACTCCGGCGGCGCGGGGGCCGCGGAGGTGGACGGCGCGTTTCTACGCAGTCCGGCGGCGTCGGTGCCGGAGTCGTCGTTGCCGCCGCAGGCGGTCAGGCCCAGTGCCAGTGCGCTCAGCACGACGGCAGTCGCCGAAAGTCGTTTCATAAACGTCCGAATCCCGGTTGTCGCATGCACCGGGTCAGTCCGGCGCGCGTCGCACAGTACCGGGCTCGGCCGAGATTGAAAACCCGATGCGGGCGCGTGGCCTCAGTGGATCTGTTGCTGCCAGTCGCGCGGCACCCGATCGCGCGGGCCCGGTGCGGTCTGGTCCTTCGGATGGTGGTGCGGCGGCGCCAGTTCGGGCCCCTCGCCGTACATCTCCTCGGTGCGGAAGTTCCAGAACCATTCCTCGCCGGGCTCGTAACTCTGTACGAACGGATGCCCGGTGGCGGCGAAGTGCTTGCTCGCGTGCTGTTCCGGCGAGGAGTCGCAGCAGCCGACGTGCCCGCACTGCGCGCAGCGCCGCAGATGCACCCACCACCCCTGGGCCGCTTCGCATTCCACGCAGCCGGGCCCGCTGGGCGCCACCGCGGGGTCGATGCCCTCGATCGTCTCGGCCATCACTCACCTCCGGTATCGGTTTGCACGACTTGGTTTTCCGATCCTTCGTCGGCGGCGGCCGGGTTCAGCGGCAGCCGCACGATGAAGCGGGTGTCGCCGGGAACCGACTCGACGCGGATGTCGCCGCCGTGCTTCTTCACCACGATCCGGAACGAGATGTCCAGTCCCAGACCGGTTCCCTCGCCGACCGGCTTGGTGGTGAAGAACGGCTCGAAGATCCGATTGCGGATATCGTCCGGTACGCCGGGCCCGGTGTCGCCGATCGACACTGCGGCGCAGTCGTTCTCGCGGTAGGTGCGCACGGTGAGCGTGCCCGCGCCAGCCATCGCGCCGACCGCGTTGTCGATCAGATTGGTCCACACCTGATTCAATTCCGCGGCGTAGCAGGGCACCTCGGGCAGGGTGCGGTCGTAGTCCTTGACGATCGCGATGCCGTCCCCGATCTTGCGAGCCAGCATGACCAGGGTGCTGTCGAGCAGTTCGTGGAGGTCGACCACCTGGAACGGCGCCCGGTCCATCTGTGAGTACTGCTTGGCCGCGTTCACCAGCGAGGAGATTCGCACGGTGGAGTCGGTGATCTCGTTCATCAGCAGCTCGGTCTCGACCGTGTAGTTGAGCCAGCGGATCGCGCCCTCGAAGACGCCGTTGTCGGCGCCCTCCAGCGTGCCCGCGACCTTCTCCAGCCAGTCGGTGTCGAAACCGGCCTGCACGAAGGTCGGCGCGATGTCCCAGCCGTTGGCGATGCCGTGGTCGGTGAGCCAGTCGCCGAGCTCGTCCTCGCGGTCGGCGGCCTCCAGCGTGGTCAGCGTCGGGGCCTTGGCGACCTGGGTGGCCGCCTCCTCCTGCAGCTGCACCAGCGCCTCCAGCGCGGACGAGTCGAACTTGCCGTGCGCCATCATCTTCAGCTTGTGCCGCATCCCGGCGACCCGGTCGCGCAGCGACGAGGTGGCCCGCACCGCCGCGGCCGCGGGGTTGTTCAGCTCGTGCGTCAGACCCGCCGACAGCGACCCGAGAGCCAGCAGCCGCTCGCGCTGGCCGATGATCTCGTTGGCGTTGCGGTTGCCGAAGAACACCCCCTCGAGCAGGTGCAGCGCCATCGGGAACCACTCCTGCATCATGCGGGCGAAGGTCCCGGCGTCGAGCACGAAGAATTTCGACGGCCTGGTCACCGTGAGCGTGCCGTTGTAGTTCTGCTCGGCCTTGTCGCCCATGTAGGCGGTCCAGGCGCCGGCGTAGGAGCCGCGGTGGTCGGTGCGCACCAGCTCGATCTCCTCGCCGGCGGACAGTTTGGTCAGCACGACCTCGCCGTCCATCAGCACGTAGAAGCAGGTCGCCGCGTCACCCTCGCGGTACACCAGCCCGGGTTCGAACAGCTCCACGCGGCCGTCGCGGCACAGCCACGCCAGTTGGTCGTCGTCGAGCTTCTCGAACAGGAACAGCGTCCGGAGTTCCTCCGGATCGCAGATCGCCTGGGTGCCCATCCGGCACACCTCCTACTGTTTCGCGATGTATCGGTGGACGAGCATGACGGCCATCGCGCCCTCGCCCACGGCGGACGCGACCCGTTTCGCCGACTCCGAGTGCACATCGCCGGCCACGAAGACGCCGGGGACGCTGGTCTCGAGGTGATGCGGCGGCCGCGGCAGTTCCCATCCGGCGGGGCGATTGCCGTCGACCAGCAGGTCCGGACCGGCCAGCACATAGCCCGCCGCATCGCGCGCGACCAGGCCGTCGAGCCAGTCGGTCTCGGGCGCGGCGCCGATGAACAGGAACAACCGCTCGGCCTCCACTTTTTCTTCCGTGCCGGTGGCGTTGTTGCGCAGCACGATCCGCTCCAGGTGATCGTCGCCGTCGGCGGAGACCACCTCCGTGCAGGTGTGCACCTTGATGTTCGGGATCTGCTCGATCTGCCGAATCAGGTAGTGCGACATGGACTTGTCGAGAGAATCGCCGCGCACCAGGATGTGCACGGTCCGCGCGTTGCGGGACAGGAACACCGCCGCCTGGCCCGCCGAGTTCGCGCCGCCCACGATGTAGATTTCGCGGTCGGCGCAATCGGCGGCCTCGGTCATCGCGGCGCCGTAGTACACGCCGCGCCCGGTGAAGTCGTCCACGCCCGGCGCCGGATGATGGCGATAGTTGACGCCGGTGGCGATGAGCACCGAATGCGCCGCGACCGAACTGCCGTCGTCGAATCGCACCACCCGGGCCGAACCGCACACCTCGAGTGCGACCACGCGGCGCGCGGTGATCAGCTCGGCGCCGAACTTGACCGCCTGCCGACGAGCCCGATCGGCCAGCTGCGCGCCCGACAATCCGTCGGGGAAGCCCAGGTAGTTCTCGATGCGGGAACTCTGACCGGCCTGGCCGCCGGTCGCGGTGCGCTCTACCAGCACGGTCCGCAGCCCCTCGGACGCGCCGTACACCGCGGCGCCGAGCCCGGCCGGGCCGCCGCCGACCACGATGAGGTCGTAGAAGTCGCCGGTCGGGTCGGTGTTGAGGCCCACGCTGCCGGCCAATTCGCTGTCGCTCGGGGTGATCAGCGCCTGCCCGGTGGCGTCGATCACGACGGGGCACTGGTCCTGGGTGGCGCCCGCGGCCACGAGCAGGCGCGCGCCCTCCGGCTCGTCGGCCAGGTACCAACGGTAGGGCAGCTGGTTGCGGGCGAGGAATTCGCGCACTTCCGAACAGCGGGCGGACCAGCGGTGACCGATCACCTTGGTCTCGTGCACGGGGCGATGATCGTCGCCGCGCCACGCTTCGAGCAGCGCGTCGATCACCGGATACAGCTTCTCCTCCGGCGGATCCCAGGGCTTGAGCAGATAGTGATCGAGATCGACGACATTGATCGCCTCGATCGCGGCATTGGTATCGGCATACGCGGTGAGCAGCACCCGGCGCGCGTACGGATGCAGATCCATGGCCTGTTCCAGGAATTCGATGCCGTCCATCCCCGGCATCCGGTAATCGGCGATCAACACCGCGACCGGTTGACCCCGGAGTTTCATCTCGCGCAGCGCGTCGAGTGCCGACGCACCCGATTCGGCGCGCAGAATTCGATAATCCGCCCCGTAGCGGCGCCGCAAGTCGCGGACCACGGCCCGGGAGACGCCCGGATCGTCGTCGACGCTCAGGATTGCCGGTTTGGCGACAGCTGGTGAAGTCACATCGAAAGTATGGGCGTCGACGCAAGCCCGCGTGTCCCGCGGCCGGAGATCGGACCCCCGAGTTCGCTCACAGCCGATGGTGCTGGACCAGATCCAGCTCCGTCGGAGTCAGCAATCGCTCCAGTCGCTCCTCGCGCTCGGCGGCGCGACGTCTGGAACTCCTACCACTCGACCCCACCCCCGCAGTGATGTCTTCCGAATCGGAAACCGGCAGCAGCGGAACGGAATCCGCCTGACTGCGGTGGAGGGGAAAGCGCAGTTTCACGGCCGATCACCTCACGTTGGACGAAAACTCGGGCTCAGTCGGTTGCTTCATTGCCTTCCGCTTCATCTATCCGCCATTGTGCGTCGTTTATTACAGAAGGGGGTACCCATCACATCAGAATGTGATCTAGTTGATTTTCAATCGAGTGTGGTCCGGATCACTGAACGTGCCGCGCGATGGGTACACGGACCTGCTGTCCCAGTACGATTTCCGGTACCGATCGTCACACTCCCGGAGGCAGCGTTGCCGAACACTCTCGAAGCCACCGTCGACATCTCCGCCCCGCCGGAGCGGGTCTGGGCGGTCGTCTCGGACCTGAAGCGGATGCCCGAGTTCAGCCCGAACACGGTCCGGATGGTCTCACTGGGCGCGCTGCGCACCGGCGCCTGGACGGTCAATCTCAACCGCGACGGCCGCAAGTACTACCCGACCACCTCGCGCATCGTCCGGCTCGAGCCCCACCGCGCGTTCGCGTTCCGGATGAACGAGAACGGCACGGTGTGGAGTTACACGCTGGAGCCGACCGAGTCGGGCACCAGGCTGATCGAACGTCGCGATGTGCCCAACGGGGTCCGCAAGCCGGTGCGCGTGCTGATCGACGCGTTCCTGGGCGGCGAGCAGCAGTTCGAGGAGAACCTGGTGCGCGGCATGAACGAAACGCTCGGCAAGATCAAGGCCGCCGCCGAGCGGTAGCTCCGCTCAGGCGTGCCCCTCGGTGTGCCAGTTGGGCAGCTTCACGACCTGCGCGGCGTAGGACAGGCCCGCGCCGAAGGCCACCAGCAGGGCATCGGCGCCGGGTTTGGTCTCGCCGCTGCGTAGTAGGGCCTCCATGGCCAGCGGGATCGAGGCGGCGGAGGTATTGCCCGTCTCCTCGATGTCGTTGGCCAGGGCGCAGTCCTCGGGCAGCTTCAGTTCGCGGGCCATGATCTCGATGATGCGGCCGTTGGCCTGGTGCGGGACCATCGCGTCCAGGTCCGCGGGGGTGAGCCCGGCCCGGTCGATGGCGTCGAGGCAGACCTTCTTCAACGAATGCGCGGCCCAGCGGAAGACCGCGGTGCCCTCCATCGCGAGGTACGGGCGGACGGCGTCGAGGCCCTTCTCCTCGATCTCGCCGAAGAACTCCATCCAGTCCTTGTCCTGACGGATGGCGTGGTGCTGGGTGCCGTCGGAACCCCAGACGGTCGGGCCGATGCCCGGCTCGTCGGACGGGCCGATGACGACCGCGCCCGCGCCGTCGGCGAACAGGAACGCGGTGCCGCGGTCGGCCGGGTTGATCGCGTCGGTGAGGCGTTCGACGCCGATGACCAGCGCGTGCCCCGCGCTGCCGCCCTTGACCAGGTCGGATGCCAGGCCCACGGCGTGACAGAACCCGGCACAGCCGGCCGAGATGTCGAATGCCGCGGGGTTGCTCAGACCCAATTCGGTGGCGATCTGCGGCGCCGCGGCCGGGGTGAGCAGCAGCCACGTGGACGTGGCGACGATGACACAGCCGATCTGGTCGGGACTCACGCCGGCCGCCGCCATCGCGTCGCGCGCCGCCGCGGCGCTCATGCCGATGATGGTTTCCGAATCGGAGGCGAACCGCCGGGTCTTGATGCCCGAGCGGGTGCGGATCCATTCGTCGCTGGACTCGATAGGCCCTGCGACCTCGTCGTTGGTGACCACCCGGGCCGGGCGGTACACGCCGAGCCCGAGCATCGCGGTGTGCTCCGCCCCCGTGACCTGGGCGAGTCGAGCAGCCATCGTGCTTCTCCTAGGTACCTGCCTGGCAGGGGTGTCACGGGCCTGGGGCCCCACCCGCGCATCGAACATTCCTTCATCGGGCCCTCACCGGGCGGGCTCGCTGGCGAGACCGCAGACATGAGGCCCCCTCATATTAGCCGGAAGATTATCGGGCGTCGTGGGTATTGTCACAATCGATCGGGTATTGCCAGTCCACGAGCCGGTTATACGACCGGCAGTGACCTGTTCCGACGAGTGATTCGAGGACACATCATGCTCGGTCTGGGAATTATCGGCTGGATCATCATCGGCGGCTTGGCCGGTTGGATCGCCAGCAAGTTCATGGGGACGGACGCCCAGCAGGGCATCTTCCTCAACATCGTGGTGGGCGTCGTGGGCGGCCTGATCGGTGGCTTCCTGCTCAAGCTGCTGGGGGTCGACGTCGAGGGCGGCGGCATCATCTTCAGCTTCCTCACCTGCCTCGGTGGCGCGGCCATCCTGTTGTTCCTGGTGGGTCTGGTCACCGGGCGCCGAAAAGTGGGCTGAGCCCGGCGGACCCGCACTGCCGCAGCGACCCGGTCGCTGCGGCAGTGTGCTGTCGCAGCACACCCCCGAGCGCGGCATGTCCCGTAAGGTGTGTGCGACTTGTCCGCGCACGAAAGAGGAGCCCGTGGCCCGCCGCCCCACCCCGCCCGGCACGCCCGACCGCACCGGTCTCGGTCATGTCGCCGACCTGGTCCGCGATGCGATCCCCCCGCTGCACCCCGCCGGCCTGCCGTTCGTGGCGACGCCGCTGGCCGTCGCATTACTGGCCCGGCGCCGGAAGTGGTTGCGGCGCGGCGGTTTCGCGGCCGCGGCGGCGACGGCGGCGTTCTTCCGGCACCCGCACCGCGTGCCGCCGAACCGGGCGAACGTCGTGATCGCCCCCGCCGACGGGCAGATCGCGCTGGTCGACACCGCGGTGCCGCCCGCCGAGCTGAACCTCGGCGACGCCGAACTGCCCCGGGTGAGCATCTTCCTGTCGGTACTGGACGTGCACGTGCAGCGCACGCCTGTATCGGGCACCGTGCGCGAGATCGCGTACCAGCGCGGCCAATTCCGCTCCGCCGATCTGCCCGAGGCCAGCTCGGTCAACGAGCGCAACAGCATGGTGCTGGAGACCGACGCCGGGCAACTGGTGACGGTGGTGCAGATCGCGGGGCTGCTGGCCCGGCGGATCGTGTGTGATGCCAAGGTCGGCGACAAGCTGGCCATCGGCGACACCTACGGGCTGATCCGGTTCGGTTCCCGGGTCGACACCTACTTCCCGGCCGGGACCCAGCTGCTCGTGAACCCCGGGCAGCGCACCATCGGCGGGGAGACGGTGCTCGCCGAACTGCTGTCATGATCGAAGAGACCGTGACCGAGCACGGACGACGACGACGGACGGTCCGGCTGCTGCCCAGCATCGTGACGATCCTGGCGCTGTGCGCGGGGTTGTCGGCGGTGAAATTCGCCCTCGAGGGTTCGCTGAGTACCGCGGTGGCCATGATCGGCGCGGCGGCCGTGCTCGACACCCTCGACGGCCGGCTGGCCCGAATGCTCTCGGCCACCACCAAGATCGGCGCCGAACTCGATTCGCTCGCGGACGCGATCTCCTTCGGCGTCTCGCCCGCGCTGGTGCTGTACGTGACGTTCCTGAACCAGGACAGCCGGGGCTGGATCATCGCGCTGATCTATGCGGTCAGCATCGTGTTGCGGCTGGCCCGGTTCAACACGCTGATGGACGACGACACCCGGCCGGACTGGCAGCGCGAGTACTTCGTGGGCGTGCCCGCGCCGGCCGCCGCGCTCATCGGAATGCTGCCGCTCGTGGCACACCAGCAGTTCGGTAACGGCTGGTGGAACGAATTTCCTCTGGTGGCGGCGTGGACGATCTTCGCGGCACTGCTCGCGGTCAGCGCCATCCCCACCCTGGCGATGAAGTCGGTCTCGGTGGCGCCTCAGGCCGCGGCCCTGCTCCTGGTCCTGGTCGCCCTGGCCGCTGCCGCGCTGGTCACCTATCCGCGCGTCCTGCTGATCGTGCTGGTGGTGCTGTATCTGGCCCACATCCCGTTCGCCTGGCGCTCCCAACGCTGGGTCGCGGCCCGGCCCGAGACCTGGCACCACAAACCGGCCGAACGACGCGCCCAGCGGCGCGCCGCCCGGCGCCGCCCGGCCCTGCGGGTGGGGGTGTCGACGTCGCGGTTACGGCTGCGGCGTCCCGGCGCCCGCCAGCGCTGACCGGACACCCCCATAATGGGTCGGGTGCCGGAACTGTCGCTCACCGCTCGCCTGAACCGCTCGGCCGCCGATACCCGCCGGGGGGTGGTGCGGTTGCATCCGGAGGCCCTGGCGGCGTTGGGGTTGCGGGAGTGGGACGGGATCGCGCTGATCGGGTCGCGGCGGACGGCCGCGGTGGCGGGTGTCGCGCCCGGGGGGACACCGGCCGGGGTGATCCTGCTGGACGACGTGACGCTGTCCAACGCCGGGGTGCGCGAGGACGCGACGGTGGTGGTGACGCCGGCCACGGTGTTCGGGGCGCGGCAGATCTCGGTGACCGGATCCACCCAGGCCACCCACAGCATTCCGGAGGCGACACTGCGCCAGGCGCTGCTCGGCAAGGTCGTCACGGTCGGTGACGCGGTGTCGCTGCTGCCGCGCGATCTCGGCCCGGGTACCAGCACCGCCGCTGCGACACAGGCGCTTTCGCGCACCTTCGGAATCGCGTGGACCTCGGAGCTGCTCACCGTCACCGCGACCGATCCGGTGCGCGGACCGGTGAGTGTGCAGCCCAACAGCGCGGTGGTGTGGGGCGCCGGCGTGCCCGCGGCCGACGCCTCACATGATCCCGGCGCCGGATCCGACAGCCAGTCCGGTGCGCCCGGGACCCGGATGCTGGTGCGCGAGCGGCCGTCCGCGGTGGACGTCGCGGACCTGGCCGGGGTGCGCCCGCAGGCGGCGAAGCTCTCGGAATGGCTCAGCCTCGCGCTCGACGAGCCGGAATTGCTCAAAACTCTCGGCGCCCCACCACATCTCGGCGTGCTGGTCACCGGCCCGGCCGGGGCGGGGAAGGCGACGCTGGCGCGGGCGGTGGCCACGCCGCGCCGGATCGTGGAGCTGGACGGCCCGACGGTCGGAGCCACCGAGAGCGGCACCCGACTGCGCGAGGTGGGCCTCGCGGTCTCCGAAATCTGTTCCGGCGCAGGCGGGGTCCTGCTGATCACCGATATCGACGCGCTGCTGCCCGCCGACCGGGAACCCGTCGCCACGCTGATCCTCGACCAGCTGCGTGCCGCGGTAGCCACCGCGGGCGTGGCCTTCCTCGCCACCACCTCGCATCCCGCCGGTGTCGACAGTCGTTTGCGCGCACCGGATCTGTGCGATCGCGAGATCACCCTGACCCTGCCGACCGCGGCCGTGCGCAAGGATCTGCTGGAGCAACTGCTGCGCAAGGTGCCCACCGGCACCCTGCAACTGGACGAGATCGCCGCGCGCACACCGGGATTCGTAGTCTCCGACCTGGCGGCGCTGTGCCGGGAGGCGGCGGTGCGGGCCGCGTCGCGGGCCAGCCGTGACCACACCGAGCCGGAACTGATCCAGCCCGACCTGGTCGGCGCGCTACAGGTGATCCGCCCGCTGTCTCGTTCGGGCACCGAGGAATTGGCGATCGGCAGCCTCAGCCTCGACGACGTCGGCGACATGATCGAGACGAAGCAGGCGCTGACCGAGGCCGTGCTGTGGCCGCTGCGCCATCCGGATTCGTTCGCCCGGCTCGGTATCGATCCGCCGCGCGGCGTGCTGCTGTACGGGCCGCCGGGGTGCGGCAAGACCTTTCTGGTGCGGGCCCTGGCGGGCACGGGCCAGCTCAGCGTGCACGCCGTCAAGGGCGCGGAGCTGATGGACAAGTGGGTCGGCTCGTCCGAGCGCGCGGTGCGCGAATTGTTCCAGCGCGCCCGCGATTCCGCGCCGTCGCTGATTTTCCTGGACGAGGTGGACGCGCTCGCGCCGCGCCGCGGCCAGAGCAGTGACTCCGGCGTCGGGGACCGGGTGGTGGCGGCCCTGCTCACCGAATTGGACGGCGTGGAGCCGCTGCGCGACGTGGTCGTGGTGGCCGCGACCAACCGGCCCGAACTGATCGATCCGGCGCTGACGCGCCCGGCCCGCCTGGAACGCCTGGTCTTCGTGCCGCCCCCGGACGCCGCCGCCCGCGCCGAGATCCTGCGCACCGCCAGCCGCTCGGTCCCCTTGGCCGCCGACGTGGATCTGGCCGCCCTGGCCGCCGACCTGGAGGGCTACTCGGCTGCCGACTGCGCCGCCCTGCTGCGCGAATCCGCCCTCGCCGCAATGCGCCGCGACGTGGATACCGCCGACATCACCGCCACCGACGTCGCCGCCGCCCGTGCCGCGGTGCGGCCGTCGCTGGACCCGGCACAGGTCGAATCGCTCCGCCGCTACGCCGACCAGCGCAACCGAACGCCCTGACGCCCGGCAGGTCTGCACCTATGTGACCTTGATCGTGGGTATTTTCAGCAGGTGCGAACCAGTGCCGCGGTGTTCGAGACGGTCACGGCCGGTCTCGCAACCCTGGTTGCCGGAATGTCGCTCATGCTCCCGATCGACTTCACGTGGACCTCGGGGGCCTCGGCACTACAGCTGGATCTGCTCGCGCACAGCCTGCCGCACGCCATCGCCGCCGGCGCCGTCATCGGGCTGATCGTCGCGGTATTCGCCACGACCGTGAATCACGGCCTGGCGGCATGGGGTTCGGCATTGTGCGGCGCCGTGCTGTTGCTGGTGACACATCTGATCGGCGCGCACAGCGGCCCGGATGCCTCGCTGGCCACGGTGAATTTCGTCGACGCGATCGCGGGCGGGATCCTGCTCGGCGGTATCGCGACGGCCGTGCTGCACGGGCGGCTGCAGGTCTTCGGCTGGACGCTCGGCGCACTGGGCAGCATCGTCGTGGGCGCGGCGCTGCCTGTGCAGCACGGCAACGCGTTCGGCGATCCGGACCGCTACGGACGCTGGCCCGCGGTCGATTCGCCGCCGCCGTGGCTGATCGCGGTGACCGTGGTGCTGGTCGGGTTCGGCACGCTGGCCAACCGGCACACGACCGAGGTGGAACGGCGGTCCATCGAGTTGCCGATGGCCCCGATCGTGGCCGGCCTGATCTACGTGGTGGCGACGCTGGCCGGCACCGAATGGCTGAACCGCCATCCGGGCAGCACCGTCCACATCGCGTTGACCGTCGGCGGCACCGTGGTCGCCGGGTTCGTCGCCGCGGTGCTGCTGCCCCGACGCGACGGAACCCTGGTGCTGCTGGCGATCGCGCTGGCGGCGGTCGGCAGCGCGATCATGCCGTCCTGGCTGCCGGGCTGGTCGGCCGCACCGCTGCTGGTGCTGCTGGCGCTGGGGATCGTGCTGGGGTTCCGGCGGCCGGGGCCGCTGCTCGCACTGCTGCTGTCGACCGTGCTGGCACTGAGCTGCGTGGTCACGCTCGACCACGACGAGAACCGGGTCCGCAACGCGATCGTCGCGGTGGTGCTGACCCTCGTCACCGGCTACAGCTTCGGCAGCGCCGCGCCCCGCTACAACCCGACCCGGGTGCTGGGTGTGTCGATCGTCTTCGTGCCGTCGGTGGTGCTGGCGCTGCGCGACCACGCCGACCGAGGCGATCTCGACACCGCGACGGCCGATGCCGGTCGCTGGTACGTCTGCCGGGTGCCCGCCACCGATTCGCCGGTTCCGCACTGGACCGCGCTCGCGATCACGGTGGGCTGCCTGGTCGGGCTCATCGCACTGCGGCGGCTGCGCGCGCCCACCGTCGGCCCGGCGAGCGGCACGGCCGAACGCCCCGACGATCGCGAACCGCTCTGATTGCAGATATATAGCCGGTGGCCTCGAACATGTTCGACGCCATAACCACGGCAGCCGCGAATCCCGTAAGGGCCGAAGTAGTATCGACTGCGCACACCCCGCCGCCGACCGACGGAGTGAAGTTTGCTCGTAGTCCTGCTCGCCCACGCCGCCGCGGCCCTGTTCGCGCCGCCATGCGTGCGAGTGCTGGGCCGGCGGGCGTTCTATCTGCTGGCGCTGGTGCCGCTGGCGAGCCTGGGCTGGGTCGTCGCGAACTGGAACAGCGGGCGGGAACTGCACGTCGGCTGGGCGCCGGGCATCCACATGGATCTGGATCTGCGGTTCGATTCGCTCGCCTCCATCATGTCGGCGCTGGTGCTGGGTATCGGCGCGCTGATCCTCGCCTACTGCGCGAGCTATTTCGACGATGACGACCGGCAGCGACTGGGCATCTTCGCGGGCTATCTGGTTGCCTTCGCGGGCACCATGTTCGGGCTGGTGACCAGCGACAACATGTTGTTGCTGTTCACCTTCTGGGAAGCGACGACCGTGCTGTCGTTCCTGCTCGTCGGCCATCACGCCGAGCAGATCGCGGGCCGGCGCGCGGCGCTGCAGGCCCTGCTGGTGACGGCCGCGGGCGGCCTGACGATGCTGGTCGGCATCATCCTGATCGGGCAGCGCTGCGGCACGTATCTGCTCTCGGAGATCCTGGTGCGGGCGGATCCGCAGGACTGGTCGACCTGTGTCGCCGTGGTGCTGATCCTGGTCGGCGCACTGAGCAAGTCGGCGATCGTCCCGCTGCACTTCTGGCTGCCCGGCGCGATGACCGCGCCCACCCCCGTCAGCGCGTACCTGCACGCGGCGGCGATGGTGAAGGCCGGCGTCTACCTGGTGGCCCGGCTGGCGCCGGTGTTCGCGGCCAGTGCGCCCTGGCATCCGATAATCCTCACCCTGGGCCTGGTGTCGATGCTGCTCGCCGGTCTGCGCTCGCTACAGGTGACCGACCTGAAGCTGGTGCTGGCCTTCGGCACGGTCAGTCAGCTGGGCTTCCTGGTCACGCTGGTCGGGATCGGCACGTCCGACGCGGCCCTGGCCGGGGTGACGATGCTCGTCGCGCACGCGCTGTTCAAGGCGTGCCTGTTCATGGTGGTCGGCATCATCGACCACAGCGCCGGAACCCGGGACCTGCGACGACTGTCGGGGCTGGGCCGGCGCGCGCCCGTGCTGTGCGGCACCGCGATCCTGGCCGGGGCGAGCATGGCCGGAATCCCGCCGCTGCTGGGATTCGTGGGCAAGGAGAGCGCGCTGGGCGCGATTCTCATCGCCGACAATCTGACCGCGCCGGTGAAGGTGGCGGTGGGCACGGGCGTGGTGGTCGGTTCCATGCTGACGGTCGGGTACAGCCTGCGATTCCTCTGGGGCGCCTTCGGTTCCAAGTCCGTGGCTGTGGGAGCGCCGGAGCCGCAACTGAATTGGCATCCGCCCGGTGCGATGTTCGTGGCTCCCGCGGCCTTGCTGGCGGTGGTGAGTCTGGCCGCGGGCCCGGCCGCGCCGTGGTTGGACCGGCTGCTGCGGCCCTACGCGGAGACGTTGCCCGGCGGCGAGCCCACCGATCTGGCGCTGTGGCACGGCTTCGGACATCCGCTGACCCTGACCATGATCGTGATCGCCTGCGGCCTGGTGCTGTTCGAGATCCGCGATCGCATCGGCGAGACGGCCAATCCCCGGCTGGGCAACGCCGACCGCGTCTACGACAAGACGCTGCGCGCGATGGACCAGCTGTCGCTGCGCATGACCGGTGCGACGCAACGCGGTTCGCTCCCGCTCAACCAGGCGCTGATCCTGATCACGCTGATCGTGCTGCCCACCGCCATGCTGGCGTTCGGCGCCCGGACCCGGGTGGGTCTGCGGCTGTGGGACTCACCGCTGCAGCTGATCATCGGGCTCATCATGGTCGCGATGGCGATCGGCGCCACCGTGATGCGCAATCGCCTGGCGAGCGTGCTGCTGGTCGGCGTCACCGGCTACGGCTGCGGCGTCATCTTCGCGCTGCACGGCGCGCCCGATCTGGCGCTGACCCAGTTCCTGGTGGAAACCCTGACGCTGGTGATCTTCGTGCTGGTGCTGCGCAAGTTCCCGGCCGAGATCGAACCCGACCGGGCCACCGCGTTCAAGGCGCGCCGCGCGCTGCTGGCCGCGCTGGTGGGCGCCGCGGTCGCGGTGCTCGCGGCATTCGCCACCGCGGCGCGCGGCACCGATCCGATCTGGCACCGGATCCCGCAGGCCGCCTACAGTTTCGGCGGCGGGAAGAACGCGGTGAACGTGCTGCTGGTCGATATCCGCGCGTGGGACACCCTCGGCGAGATCTCGGTGCTGGTGGTCGCCGCGACCGGGGTCGCGTCGCTGATGTTCCGCAGCCGCCGCTTCGGCACGCTGCCCCGGGTCGCCGACGCGCCCGGCTACACACCCGACCCGGACCGCAGCTACTGGCTGCCCGCGTCCCCGCTGCTCGCCCCGCGCCACCGCTCGATGGTGCTGGCGATGACGACGCGCTTGGTCTTCCCGACCCTCATGATGCTGTCCGCGTACTTCTTCTTCGCCGGGCACAACGCCCCCGGCGGCGGGTTCGCCGGCGGGCTCACCGCCGGATTGGCCCTGGTCCTGCGCTATCTGGCGGGCGGCCGCTACGAGCTGGCCGAGGCCCTGCCGGTCGACGCGGGTCACGTACTGGGCGCCGGGCTGGCGCTGTCCGCCGGCACCGCGACCGGTTCGCTGCTGCTCGGCGCGCCGCCGCTGTCGTCGGCGATCGTGGAGGTGACGCTGCCGCTGCTCGGGCACGTCAAGTTCGTCACCGCCCTGCTGTTCGACCTGGGCGTGTATCTGATCGTGGTGGGCCTGGTGCTCGACGCACTGCGCAGCCTGGGCGCACGGCTGGACACCGAGGGGCCCGCGATCACGACGATCTCCACGCGGACCGGGGAATCGACGAGGGAGACCCGATGACCGCGAACATCACGCTGCTCGTCCTGGTCGGCGTCCTCACCGCGTGCGGCGTCTATCTGCTGCTGGAACGCGCGGTGTCGAAGATGCTGCTGGGGATGATCCTGTTCAGCAATGCCGTGAACCTGCTCATCCTCACCGTCGGCGGACCGGACGGCCGCCCGCCGATCCTCGGCCAGACCGATCGGACACAACGGGATTCGGCCGACCCGCTGGCACAGGCGATGGTGCTGACCTCCATCGTGATCACGATGGGCCTGGCGGCGTTCGTGCTCGCGCTGGCCTACCGCGCCTACGCCCTGACCACCAGCGAGCGCGTCGAGAACGACCCCGAGGACGTGAAGGTGGCCGCGCGCCGCGAGGGCGAGGACCCCGAGCAATGACCCTCGCGCCCGGCCTGATGCCCACCCTCACCGCGCTGCCGGTGCTGATTCCGCTGCTGACCGCGGCGGCCACACTGATCGTCGGGCGCAAACCGCGAGTGCAGCAGATCGTTTCGATCGCCGCGCTGGCGGCGGTGGTGGTGATCGCCGGGCTGCTGCTCTACCTGGCCGACCGGGACGGGATGGCGGCACTGCAGGTCGGCCACTGGGGCACACCGATCGGGATCACGCTCGTGGTCGATCGGTTGTCGGCGGCCATGCTGCTGGTGTCGTCGATCGTGCTGCTGGCGGTGCTCGTGTTTGCCGTCGGACAGGGCATCAGCGACGGCACCGAGCGGCAGCCCACCTCGATCTTCCAGCCGACGTATCTCATTCTGAGCGCGGGTGTTTCGATCGCCTTCCTGGCCGGTGACCTGTTCAACATGTTCGTCGGCTTCGAGGTGCTGCTGGCCGCGTCGTTCGTGCTGCTGACCCTCGGCGCGAGCGCGGACCGGGTGCGGGCCGGGGTGTCGTACGTGATGGTGTCGATGGTGTCGTCGCTGATCTTCCTCACCGGCATCGCGCTGGCGTACGCGGCGACCGGCACCCTGAACCTGGCGCATATGGCGGTGCGAATGGGCGAGGTGCCCACGGGAATTCGCAGTGCCGTCTACGCCGTGCTGCTGGTGGCCTTCGGCATCAAGGCGGCGGTGTTCCCGCTGTCGAACTGGCTACCCGACTCCTACCCCACCGCGCCCGCCCCGGTGACCGCCGTCTTCGCGGGCCTGCTGACGAAAGTCGGTGTGTACGCCATCATCCGGATGCACACGCTGCTGTTCCCGTCCGACAGCTTCGACAATGTGCTGATGGTGTGCGGGCTGTTCACCATGCTGATCGGCATCCTGGGCGCCATCGCGCAGAGCGATATCAAGCGACTGCTGTCGTTCACTCTGGTCAGCCATATCGGCTACCTGATGTTCGGGGTGGGGCTGAATACCGCGGCCGGGCTCACCGGCACCGTCTTCTACGTGGCCCACCACATTCTGGTGCAGACGACGCTGTTCCTGGTGGTGGGCCTGATCGAGCGGCAGGCCGGGTCGGCGTCGCTGAGCCGGCTCGGCGGGCTGCTCGCCGCGAGCCCCGCGCTGGCCCTGCTGTTCGGGATCCCGGCCCTCAATCTCGGTGGCATTCCGCCGCTTTCGGGCTTCATCGGCAAGGCCGCGCTGCTGCAGGCGGGCGTGGCCGACGGCAGCGTGCTGGCCTGGGTGCTGGTGAGCGGATCGATCCTGACCAGCCTGCTGACGCTGTACGCGATGGCGCGGGTGTGGAGCAAGGCGTTCTGGCGGCCGCGGGTGCAGGCGCCCGAGGGCGATCTGGCCGACGCGGCGCCCTCGGGGCTGATCGACGAGTCGACCGACGTGCAGTTCGACGACCGCGTCGACCCCGGCCGCATGCCGCGCCTGATGCTGGCGCCCACCGTCGCGCTGCTCGCGGTCGGGCTCTCACTCACCGCCTTCGCGGGCCCGGTGCTCGGCATCGCCGCGCGCGCCGCCGACGAGTTGAACGATCGCGGACGATACCTGGAAACCGTGCTGGGAACGCCGGATTCGTGGCGGTCGGGAGGCGACCGATGAGCCGCGAAACCGTCGTCCGCATCGGTGTGCTGCTGTGGCTGGCGCTGGTCTACACGGCGCTGTGGGGCGATCTGAGCGTCGCCAACACGCTGGCCGGGCTGGCGATCGGCGCGGTGATCATGGTGGCGATGCCGCTGCCGCGAGTGCCGGTCTCGGGACGGCTGCATCCGCTGTCGCTGCTCGAATTGATCGTCGTCGCTTCGTATTACGCGCTCGAATCCAGTCTGCAGATCGCCTGGTTCGCGGTCCGCCCGGCCGGTGCGCCCGTGTCGGGGGTGCTGCGGGTGCGGATGTCCATCCGCTCGGACCTGGTCTTCGTGCTGTGCACCGACGTGCTCAACATGATTCCCGGCACCATGGTGCTGGAGCTGGACCGGTCCACGCACACCGTCTGGGTGCACGTGCTGGACGTGGGCAGCGAGGCGGCGGTGGACAAGTTCTACCGCGTCACCCGCCGGGTCGAGCGGCTGCTGATCCAGTCCTTCGAACGGCCGGGCGAGTGGCACGAGTCGCCCCGGGCCGCAACCGCTTCCGAGGAGGATTGATGACGGCCGTCGCACTGATCACCGGGGTACTGCTGGTCGCCGCGGCCCTGCTGACCAGCTACCGGATCCTCGCCGGGCCGAGCACCCTGGACCGCGTGGTCGCCATCGACTCGATCATCGGCATCGCCGCCGCGGGACTGGCGGTGTGGGCGACCTACAGCGACGACACCGCGGTGCTGCCCGGCATCGTCGCGCTGGCGCTGGTCGGATTCCTCGGCTCGGCCGCGGTCTCCCGGTTCCGGGTGCGGGACGACCGATGACGGGCTGGCTCGATACCGCGCTGCGCGGGCTGTCGTTCGGGCTGATGGTGCTCGGCGCCGCCTTCGCCCTCACCGCCGCGATCGCGCTGGTGCGTTTCCCCGACACCCTCTCGCGCATGCACGCCGCCACCAAACCGCAAGTGGTCGGACTGGTCCTGATCCTGATCGGCGCCACCATCCAGCTGCGCGGCCACGGCAACGTGTGGATGCTGCTGCTGGTCGGGCTGTTCACCCTGCTGACCATTCCGGCCGTGGCCCACCTGCTGGGCCGCACCGCCTATCGCGAACAGCGCGACCGCGACGGTCTGCTGCTGATCAACGAACTCGGCGACGACGTGGACTAGGCCTGTCGCGCCGCGGGTTCGGCCGCCTCGGCCGGTTGCGCCGCCGGGGTGCGGGCGAACCAGGTCGCGTAGAACAACCAGAAGTAGGCCGCGACGACACCGAGCACGAGGACGCCCGCCGGAACCGGGTATTCGGCCATCCACACGGCCAGGTAGCGATAGCACAGCAGCAGCGCCGCCAGCAGCGCGAGACCACCGGCGACCGCGCGGAGGCGGGCGCGATCCCAGCCGCGTTCGGGCGCGCGCAGCGCGGATTCGACGGTCAGGCACAGCACCGCGCCCGCGAGCAGGTCGGCGCCGTAGTGGTAGCCGAAGCCGAGGGTCGCGGTCAGGGTCGCCGCCAGCCAGAACGCGCCGCCCCAGCGCAGCCAGCGCGGCGCGGGCGAACCGTCGGCGGCGCGGCGCGAATGCAGGAAGACCGTCGTGGCCCAGGCGGTGTGCATGGAGGGCATGCAGTTGCGGGGCGTCACGGTGTCGAAGCCCAAGAGCCCGGGATGGTGATCGACGGGCGGCACGATACGCGGCCAGTAATCGCCCACCTGCAGGCCGTGACCGTCGGGGCCGAACGCGAACATCGGCCCGACCACCGGGAACAGCACGTACACCACCGGCCCGACCAACCCCAGCGCCAGGAACGTGCGCACCAGATAGTGACTCGGCCAGATGCCGGTCGAGGCCACCCGCCGCAACTGCCACGCCGCCACCACCATCGCCGCCACCGGCAG
>NZ_JARWOP010000076.1 GCF_029868745.1 Nocardia wallacei
CCCCCCCCCCCCCCCCCCCCCCCCCCCCCCCCCCCCGACACCGGCACAACCATGGCAAACATCGCGAACAGGACCGTCAGGCAGCGCATGACCCGGGACATTGATGCAGTATCGCACCGTGGCACAGGGAAACTCGCCGAGGCGGGGGCGCGTGTCCGCCGCCCGACCACATCCCCTGGGCAATCGACCAGCACGGCCTGCTCGCGTCAGTAGTCAGCCTCGGTCGTGCGCGTCCTGCAGCACTGCCAGGTCGATCTTCGACATGGTGCGCAGGGCGGCGCCCACAGCTGCGGCGTGGTCCCCGTTCAGCAGCTTCGGCAGCGCCGCGGGTACCACCTGCCAGGACAGGCCGTAGCGGTCGGTCAGCCAGCCGCACGGGCCGGGCGCGCCGCCCTCGGTCAGCGCCGCCCACAGCCGGTCGACCTCGTGCTGAGTGTCGACGACGACCTGGATGGACGCCGCGTCGGACAGCGGGTGGTCCGGTCCGCCGTTCATCAGTGTGACGGCGTGCCCGGCCAGTTCCAGGGCGACGATGAACGCCGACCCGTCGGGGCTGCGGCTGATGTCGGTGATGCGGGAATCCGGCACGGTCGCGGTGTAGAACTCGGCCGCCTGCTCGGCGTCGCGCTCGAACCAGAAGAAGGTGGTGACGCTGGTCATGATGTGCTCCTGTGGGTTGTTCCGACGTGCTGTCACCCTTCGGTCGGAGCCACCCGGACCATTTCGACATACTTCCGCGAAATTTTTTTCCCGGATTCGTCGGTCCCGAGTCAGTCCTCGGCCAACCGATCCAGCGCCGCCTGGCTGGCCTCGTCGGCGGCGCGGTAGATGATCAGCCGTTGATCCGGATCCTGCAACGGCATCAACGCCTCGTACGCCACCGTGACCGGGCCGACGTCGGGATGCACCAGCGTCTTCTGCCCACGCCCGTTCACCCGGACGTCCTGTTTCGCCCACAACAGTTCGAATTCCACACTGCGGGAACGGAATTCCCGGATGAGGTCGGCAAGCACCCGATCGTCCGGATGCGCCGCCCAGGCGGCCCGCAGGTCGGCGATGCCCTCGCGCACCGTGCGTTCGCGGTCGGCGAAGAAGTCGCGCATCCCCGGATGCAACAGGCACATCCACATCGAGTTGCGCTGCGACGGCGGCAGCGTATCGAAATCCAGTAGCAGACGGCTCATCTCGCGGTTCCACGCCAGGATGTCGTAGCGGTGGTTCACCACCATCGCCGGCAGCGGCGACAGGTCGGTCACCAGCAGTTGCAGGGCCGGAGCCGCGGTGGTGGCGGGCTTGCCGTCGTCGGGCTGGCGCTGCCGGGCCAGGTCGAACAGGTAGGCGCGCTCGTCCCCGCCCAGCCGCAGCGCCCGGGCCAGCGCCTCCAGCACCTCCGCCGACGGCCGCAGCCCCCGCCCCTGTTCCAGCCGCACGATGTAGTCGGTGCTGACCCCCGCCAACTCCGCGACATCCTCCCGCCGCAACCCGGGCGTACGCCGGGACCGCCGCGCGGGCAGCCCCACGTCCCGCGGGTCCAGCCGTTCCCGCCGGGCCCGCAAAAACGCCCCAAGCTCCTGTGTCGCATCCACCGTGCCAGTCATCAGGATCGATCCTACGGCCAGCCTAGGACCGGTGTTCCCAGGAAAACCCCCGAACCCGCGCCGGCATCGGTGCTGGGACCGAAAGACCACGAGATCAGCCATGACGGCCCGAGCGCCGGGCCGCTCAGGGCGTCATTCCTCCGAAGTCGCGGACGCGGAAACGGCTTCTACCAGACAATTCAGGGATGGCGAACTTCCCGGCCGGCAATTTCACCATCGCCAACAACGACACCGGCCGGTGCTTACGCGCCCGGCTCGGGAGCAGCACAGACATCAGCGATTCGAAGGAAGGCACGAAGTATCTTCCTCGCCTACGATGTGGGCGGCCCGCTTTCCCTGCGGTTCGGGCTCGCGGCCGAATGTGTGTGTGTTGAACGCCAATTCAGACAACTACGACAAGAAGGTTGCCATGGCTGACGCAAACCAGACATTTTCCGAGATCGACACCGACAACGACGGCTTCATCTCCGTCGCGGAACTGAAGGCCTACCTCGACCGGACACGGAATATCAGCGAGGGCGCCAACGCCCGCTATCACGGTCTGCTCGACGGGAACAAGGACGGCCAGATCAGTCGCGAAGAATTCGAGAAGTCTTCCTTGGCGCGCGGCTAGCACCCGTCGAGACCCACGATGCCCGCACGGTGATCCTCGGCGGTGCGGGCACGGACAATCCGTACGGATCGGACCTGGAAAAGAGGGATCGACATGTCATTGACCAGCGGCGCCTACAGAATCTCCACCGGCAACGGGTGGCTCAGAACTCTTGAAGACTCGAAGACTATCGTCCTGGAACGGACCGACAAGCCGTCTGCGGCTGACGGACAATTCATCTGGTCTCTCAAACCCTTCGACGATTATGAGGGGTTTGCCATCGTGAATCACAACACCGGACACGCCCTTTCCGCTATCGAGAGGGAGGGCGCGCGCGTCGAGGGCGAACCCGAGAGCGCGTCAAAGTTCCGCTGGTCTTTTGACCACATCAGCTCAGACGAATACCAGCTACACGTTCCGAACGACAACCTGTATGCCACCGCGCAACCGGGCGCAGGGGAAGTTGCCCTGCATCCGATGGGGGAGGATTTGGACCAGACCTGGACCCTTCACTGGGTCGGAGATTTCTGAGCACGCAATTCAGCGGTAGCGTGCGCTCGGTCGGTCCCGAGGCCGCTAGCACTGGTTGATGTTTCGTCGTACCGCGCTGGCCGGTTTCGGTCAGCGCGGTACGCGGCGTGCTGGCGTTTGATGTGCCGATGTAGCCGTCTGACGTGACCAGAGCGCCGAGATTGAAACGCTTGACGTAGGCGGCTTCAGCAATCTCATAGACCTGTGAAAAGGGCGGCCGGGTCATGCCAACAGGCTCGCTAACCCAGCGCTTACGCCGATGCCCTGGAGTTGGGTATTGTCGGCGGTCGCGCAGGATGGTTTCGCAGGAATGACGATTCTTGTCGAACTTTGGGGGACTTGTTCTGAACCTTCAGAATGGGGTAGAGGAAACCGCAGGTCAGTGATGGCCGAATCGGGCCGGACTTCGCCGATGTAGTCCGATGTCGATCATGTCCTTCTGAGCGCGAGTCCCAGTGAATACTGGCGGACAAGTACTTTCGCTCGGACTACATCGGTCTCGCCAGCCTAGGACCGGCGCTCCCAGGAAAAACCTTCCCTTACCCCCTGTTCGCGGCCGTCGCAGACTCGATTCCGACGATGGCTACGACACAGGAGGACACCATGTCCCTCACCCTCGACACCTACCGGCTGCTGGGGCGGTCCGGGCTGCGGGTCTCCCCGCTGGCTCTGGGCACGATGACCTTCGGCGCGGATTGGGGCTGGGGCGCCGACCGCGACGATGCGCGCAAGGTGTTCGACCTCTATCTCGAGCGCGGCGGCAACTTCATCGATACCGCCAGCATGTACACCAACGGCAGTTCCGAGCGGCTGCTGGGCGAGTTCACCCGCGACAATCGCGAAAGCCTGGTACTGGCAACGAAATACACGATGCAGCGGCGGCCGGGCGACCCGAATGCCGGTGGTAATCACCGTAAGAGCATGTTCGCCTCCGTGGAAGCCAGTCTGCGGCAGCTGAATACCGACTACATCGATCTGCTGTACCTGCACGCGTGGGACTTCCACACTCCGGTGGACGAAATCCTGCGCGGGATGGACGATCTGGTCCGCCAGGGCAAGGTGCTGTACGTCGCGATCTCCGACGCCCCCGCGTGGCAGGTCTCGCGGATGCAGGCCATCGCCGATCTGCGCGGCTGGTCGCCGCTGGTGGCGCTGCAGGTGGAATACAACCTGATCGAGCGCACCGCCGAACGCGATCTGATCCCGATGGCCCGGGAGATGGGCCTGGGCGTGATTCCGTGGTCACCGCTGGCGAGCGGGGTACTCACCGGCAAGTACAGCCGCGCCGACCTCGACGCCGAGGGCGTGGGCTCCCCCGAAGGCACCCGCAAGAACGTGGCCCTCGCGCAGAACCAGCTCACCGAACGCGGTCTCGCCATCACCGACGTGGTCCGCCAGGTCGCCACCGAACTCGGCCGCACCCCCGCCCAGGTCGCCCTGGCCTGGACCCTGCAGAACCCGGCCGTGACCGCACCCATCATCGGCGCCCGCACCGCCCACCAACTGGAGGACAACCTCGGCGCCCTCGACATCGAATTCGCCCCCACCCACCTCACCCGCCTCGAAGAAGCCAGCGCCATCTCCCTCGGCTTCCCCCACGACATGCTGGCCCGAGACATGACCCGCACCGTCACCACCGGCGGCCTCACCATCGAACCCCGCCGCTGACCCGACACTGCACCCGACCACGGGTGCGCGGTGTGGATCCGGCCAACAGCATGCCGGGATGACGGCCGGACATTGACGAAACAAGGTCGTCGGCGGCGCTGTTCGAGAAGGCCGCCGGGCCACAGGCGACGTGATTCAGGCGGCGGTTCGGGTGAGTTCGCTTGCGGCGGTGCGGTAGCGGTCGGCTAGTAGGCGGACGATGGCGGGGTGGACGCCGATGGGCTCGGCTACGCCGTCTGCGCCGGTGTCGTGAAGGCGTTGGTGGAACAGGCCGTGGGCCAGTAGGTAGGAGGCGATGAAGACGCGGGGGGCGCCGGATTCGCGAAGGGAGGCAACTACTTCGGGGACTCGGGGCTCGCCGGTGGCGATGTAGGCGACTCGCACGGGGGCATCGAGGTCCTGGCCCAGGAGCCGGGCCGCGCGGCGGACGTCGTGGCGGGCTCGGGCGTCGGAGGAACCGGCGGCGGCGAACACCACGGCGTCGCCGGGGCGCCAGCCCGCGGCCCGTAGCCGCATCCGCATGATGCGGGCCAGGGCCGGGTCCGGACCCATCGCCGGGGTCACCGCGACGGACGCGTGCCCGCTCTCCGCGACCTCGCGCGGCACATCCTGATACACGTGGTACCCGGACGCGAGGAAGGCCGGAACCACCACGGCGGGAACGGAATCCAGGTCGCGCAGCACCTCGGCGGGCGAGGGTCCGAGCACGTCCACGAACGCCGTGCGCACCACGGGCGCGGGTTCGAGAGCGCGCACGTCGAACCGCCCGGACTCGCCATCGAGCAAGTCCGGCGCGGGCGCCACCGCGCCCAGCTCCCGCGACACCGCCTCGGCCAAATCGGCGATCATCCGCACGCCGCGCGAACTCCTGGTGCCGTGTGCGACCAGCACCAGGGCCGGACCGCTCACCAGACCCCTGCCATGGGTGCGGGGCCCTGGGGGCGCAGTGAGGGGGCGTAGCCGACCGGCGGGCGCGGGTTGTTGTCGATGCACTCGGCGGGGTCCAGCGCGAGCCGGTAGCCGCGCTTCACGACGGTCTGGATGGCCTTCGGCGTGCCGAGACCCGCGCGTAGTCGGGCGATGCCCGTCTCCACCGCGTGCGTGTCGTCGCCGCCGCCGGGCAGCGCCGCGAGCAGATCCTCGCGCGACACCACCCGTCCGGGCTGCCGCGCCAGGGCGCGCATGAGCGCCATCGGCGCCGGGGCCAGCTGCCGCACCTGGCCGTCGACCACCACGCAGCCACCGCGCACGCTCAGGATGTGACCCGCGGCGTGAATCCGGTTGGCGCGCCGCGGTAATTCCTCGGCCACGTGCCGCGCCAGGGCACCGAGCCGCGCCCGGCCGGGCATGGTGGTGGACACTCCCAGCTCCTCCAGCGGAGCGGCGGTGATCGGCCCGACGCACGCGGGCAGCACCCGGGCGCGGAAGGCGTGCAGCACGGCCTCCAGCAGCCCGGTTTCCTTGGCGCGCATGAGCGTCGAGGCCACCGCCGGGGCGCTGGTGAAGGTCACGCAGTCCAGCGCCGAGGTGACGATGGCCTCGATCATCCGGTCGAGCGGGGTCGGATCCTCCGGCGGAATCCAGCGATACACCGGCACCGGCACGACATCGGCTCCGGCGCAACGCAATACCTCGCAGAAGTCGGGAACCGGCTCCCACTCGGTGGTCGCGCCGTGCAGTTGCACCGCGATGCGCGTACCCTCCACGCCCTCGGCCAGCAGATGATCGAGCACCTCCGCGGAGGACTCCGAGGCCGGCGACCACTCCTCGCGCAGTTCCGCGGCCCGGATGGCGCCCTTGGCCTTCGGGCCGCGGGCCAGCAGGCGGGTGGAGCCCAGCGTCGTGCGCAGATCTTCGGCCAAGCCCCACCCTTCCGCGGCCTCCATCCAGCCACGGAAACCGATACCGGTGGTGGCGACGGTGACCTGCGGCGGATCGGTGACCAACTGCCTGGTCACCCGCTCCAGTTCGTTGTCGTCGGCCAGCGGAATGATCCGGATCGCGGGGGCGGCCACGATGTTCGCCCCGCGCCGGGTCAGCAGGGTGGCCAGCTCGTCGGCGCGCCGCGCGGCGGTGACGCCGATGGTGAAGCCGTCGAGGCAGGCGGCGTTGTTCGGGATATCAACGCTCATGCCGAGTCCTCGGTATAGTCCACCGGCTCGTCGGACACCGCCACGACACCGTCGATCACGCGGACACCGTATACCGGCAGCCCCGTCGAGTCGTCGTCGAGGCAGTGCCCGTCGAGCAGCGAGAAGGCCTGTTTGAGCAGGGGCGACGCCACGACGGGCACACCGCCTCGATCACCGACGATGCCGCGCGACATCACCGCGGCCCGCCCGAACGGATCGATATTGCCGACGGCGTACAGGCTGCCGTCGGGCAGCAGGAACAGGGCGGCCTGACGGCCACCTTTCAGCAACACCGCCACGCCGCGGCCGGGAATCAAATAGTCGAGGCGGCAGGCCGAGGTCCACCCTGCGGTGGTCACCTGAGCAATACCGGGTGTGTCGATCACGGTCATCGGTAACTCTCCTCCGAACGCCCTACCTATTGGTACCGGCGTCCTGTTTCCAGGCGATTACGCGCCTATTTCCCGTGCGTGGCGCTCTCGGCGACAGCGCTGCCGACCGGCACCTCGGGCATACCCAGCAGGACCGGGACCTTGCGCTCGCCGCTGTCGTCGAAGCCGATGGTCGGGTCGCTCTGGTCCGGCGCGTTGACGAAGGACACGAACCGCGACAGCTTCTCCGGGTCCTCCAGCACCGCCGACCACTCGTCCTTGTACCCGGCGACGTGCTGGGCCATGGCCGCCTCCAGCTCGTCCGCGATGCCCAGCGAGTCCTCGCACACGACCTGCTTGACGTGCTCGATGCCACCTTCCAGCGCCTCCTGCCAGGGCGCGGTGCGCTGCAGCCGGTCGGCGGTGCGGATGTAGAACATCAGGTAGCGGTCGATGTATTTGATCAGCGTCTCGTCGTCGAGATCGCCTGCCAGCAGCACCGCGTGCTTGGGCGTGAGGCCGCCGTTGCCGCCGACGTACAGGTTCCACCCGTTCTCGGTGGCGATGACGCCGACGTCCTTGCCGCGCGCCTCGGCGCATTCGCGGGCGCACCCGGACACGGCCAGCTTCAGCTTGTGCGGCGACCGCAGCCCGCGGTACCGCTTCTCCAGCAGCACCGCCATGCCGACCGAATCCTGCTGGCCGTAGCGGCACCAGGTGGACCCGACGCAGCTCTTCACGGTGCGCAGCGACTTGCCGTAGGCGTGCCCGGATTCCATGCCGACATCGACCAGGCGCTGCCAGATCTTCGGCAGTTGCTCGACCCGCGCGCCGAACAGGTCGATGCGCTGACCACCGGTGACCTTCACGTAGAGACCGAAATCCTTGGCGATCTGGCCGATTTCGATCAGCTGCTCGGGCGTGCACTCGCCGCCGGGCATCCGCGGCACCACCGAATAGGTGCCGTTCTTCTGCAGATTCGCGAGGAAGTGATCGTTGGTGTCCTGCAGCGCGGCCTGCTCACCCTCGAGGATGTGGTCGCTCGAGGTGGAGGCCAGGATCGAGGCGACCGTCGGCTTGCAGATGTCGCAGCCGGTTCCCCTGCCGTGCTTGGTGATCAGCTCGGAGAAGGTGCGGATGCCGGTGACCTGGATGATCTCGAACAGCTCCGCGCGCGACTGCTCGAAGTGCTCGCACAGCGCCTTGGACATCTCCACGCCCGACTGCTCCAGCAGCTTCTTGAGCATGGGAACGCAACCGCCGCAGGAGGTTCCGGCCGAGGTGCAGCTCTTGATGCCGGGGATGTCGCAGGCGCCGTCCGCGATGGCGCCGCAGATGGCGCCCTTGGACACGTTGTTGCAGGAGCAGATCTGCGCCTCGTCGGGCAGCGCGTCGGCCCCCAGTTCTGCACCGGCGGGCGAGATCAGGGCCGCGGGCTCGGCGGGTAACTCGCTGCCGACCAGCGGGCGCAGCGCCGCGTACTGTGACGCGTCGCCGACCAGGATGCCGCCGAGCAGGGTCTTGGCGTCATCGGAGAGAACGAGTTTGGCGTAGGTGCCCTTGGCCGCGTCGTGCAGCACGACCGACAGCGCGCCCTCGGTCGTGCCGTGCGCGTCACCGAAGCTGGCCACGTCCACACCGAGCAGCTTCAGCTTGGTGGACAGGTCCGCGCCGGGGAATTCCCCTGCGCCGCCGAGCAATCGGTCCGCCACGATCTCCGCGGTGGTGTAGCCGGGGGCGACCAGGCCGTAGCAGGTCCCCTCCACGGCGGCCACCTCGCCGACGGCGTAGATGTGGGGATCGGAACTGCGCAGCCCGAGGTCGGTGATCACACCGCCGCGCGGCCCGACCTCCAGCCCGGCGTCGCGAGCGATCTGGTCGCGCGGGCGGACACCGGCGGAGAACACCACCAGCGAGGCGTCGATGGTCGACTCGTCCGACAGCGTGACCCGCAGTCCCGCACCGTCTTCCACGGCCTCGATGGCGGAGGTGCCGACACCGGTGTGCACGTGCAGCCCCAGATCGGTGACCAGGCGCTCCAGGATCGCGCCGCCGCCCTCGTCGACCTGCACCGGCATCAGCCGCGGCGCGAACTCGACCACGTGCGGGGTGATACCCATGAGCCGCAACGCATTCGCCGCTTCCAGCCCGAGCAGGCCGCCGCCGACCACGACGCCGACCGCGCCCGGCCCGGCCGCGTCGGCCGCCGCCCGGATGCCGTCGAGGTCCTCGATGGTGCGGTAGACGAAGCATTCGGGGCGGTCGTGGCCGGGCACCGGCGGCACGAAGGCGTACGAGCCGGTCGCGAGAACCAGTGCGTCGTAACCGATCACGTCACCGATGGAGGTGGTGACCTTGCGGGCGCCGCGGTCCACGTTCTCGGCGGAGACGCCCAGCCGCAGATCCACCAGCGCGTCACCGGCGTACTCGTTGCCGGGCAGCGCCAGCGCGGTCGCGTCCCAGGCGCCGACGTAGGACGACAGGCCGACGCGGTCGTACGCCGGGCGCGGTTCCTCGCTGAGGATCACGACCTGCCAGCGGCCGTCGGTGTCGCGCGAGCGCAGGGCCTCGACGAACCGGTGGCCGACCATGCCGTGACCGACGACCACCACGGTCTTGCGCTGCGCGGGTTCCACAGTGGGGTTCATGTCTGTCCTCCGAATGGTTCTGGTCAGGCTCTGGGCCGACGGTTGGTGGACGGGGATCCATTGCCGGACACGGGATTTCCGGATTCGAGTTCGGCCTCGAGCACGAACGTCTCGGCCTCCACCACGACATCGGGCTCGGGGCGCTGCCGCGCACTCGGACGGCGCAGGAACACGGCCCAGCACACCGCGGCGCAGACCAGGTAGAACGCCATGAACACCCAGAAGGCGGTGGTAGCGGACTTGGTGGAGGCGTAGGAGGAGCGCAGCACCAGATTGATGCCGACCCCGCCGAGCGCACCGACCGCGCCGACGAAACCGATCAGCGCGCCCGAGGTGTTCTGCGACCAGGCCGCCCGCGTCGCCGAATCGGCTTGCAGGCTGCGGGATTTGGCGTCGAACACGGACGGGATGATCTTGGTGACCGCGCCGTTGCCGATCCCGGACACCACGAACAGAGCGATGAAGCCGATCACCATCGCGGCCATCACCGCACCGGTGGGCACGTGGTTGTTACCGTCGGCGACCGCACTGGCGACGGCCACCGCGAGCGTCGCGAGCGTCATGGCGCCGAAGCTGTACAGCGTCACCCGGCTGCCGCCGAACCGGTCGGCCCACTTGCCGCCGTAGGGCCGGGTGATCGAGCCGAGCAGCGGGCCGATGAACGCGATCTGCGCGGCGTGCAGCGCCGCCTCGGCGGGCTTGCCGCCCCCGGCGACGAAGCTGACCTGCAGCACCTGCCCGAACGCGAAGCTGTATCCGATGAACGAGCCGAATGTGCCGATGTAGAGGAACGCGATCGCCCACGACTGCGGCACCTTCAGCGCCGTGATCATGTAGGAGTAGTCGGCCTTCTGGTTGCGCACGTTGTCCATGTAGAGCGCCGCGCCGGTGGCCGCGGTGACGATCAGCGCCAGGTACACCAGGCACACGACCGAGGCGTGCCCGTAGGCGCTGCCCAGAGTCGCGATGACGGCCAGGCCGATCAGCTGGATCACCGGGACGCCGACATTGCCGCCGCCCGCGTTGAGGCCCAGCGCCCAGCCCTTGAGCCGCTGCGGGTAGAAGACGTTGATATTGGCCATCGACGAGGCGAAGTTGCCGCCGCCCAATCCCGCGAACGCCCCCACGATCAAGAAGGTCGTGAACGAGGTGCCGGGCTGGTTGATGAAGTACAGCGTCAGCAGCACCGGTACCAGCAGCGCGAGCGCCGAGAAGATGGTCCAGTTCCGGCCACCGAACTTGGCCGTGGCGACCGTGTAGGGAATCCGCAGCACGCCGCCGACCAGCGTCGGAACCGCGCCGAGGAAGAACTTGCCCGCCGTGTCGATGTGGAACAGGTCGGTGGGCATGAACAGCACCATCACCGACCAGATCGACCACACCGAGAACCCGATGTGCTCGGCGAAGACCGACCAGATCAGGTTGCGGCGGGCAATGTTCTTGCCGCCCGCTTCCCAAGCCTCGACGTCCTCGGCATCCCAATGCTCTATGTCGTGACTGCGCGTCAGCGTGCTCACCAAGGGCCTCCTGAATTCCGGGATGGCCCCAAGGTAGGAAACCGGTATTGCGCCGATGCTGCGCGAAATGACCGTCAAATCAACGGTTGCTCACGATTGCCGGGACGAGTTCGTGAGAACCGGGTGAATGTTTCGTGCGTGTGACACAACGGTTTCCGTGCGTCAAAAGAAGCCCACCAAAGGACGAGCGACCGGTGAGATCCACAGCAGCAAGTGTTTTGGCACACACCCACTTGCCGATGGCCACCATCTTGGCTCAGACCTCACCAGTCGGCAAGTTCTACGGTGAATTCGATACTGTCATCCCGGACAGGGACGGCCCGCCGGACTCCGATCTCGGTCGCGGAGTCGATACAGAGATTCACCGGGCTCAGGAACAGCCCATACGCCTCGTGGTGGCGCTCGAAAGCTCGCCGGCCACGCTGCCCCCGCAGGTTCAACCACGCGACCGCGAACGTCGCACTACCGCAATCGCAGTGCCCGCCAAAGCGAACGCCCCAGATGCCAGGTCTGCTGCCACGGCCACGAACCGTACCGCTGTTTGCCTCAGCGAGGGACTCGGACGGAGGTGGATCAGCGCTACGTCCACTGGTTTGCCCGGTCATCGCAAATCTTGCTGCAGCTTGCGGCGCAGGCGTCCCGTGTAGGACGATCAGACACCGTTCTGGATGCTCTGAGCTGTTCGTTTGTGAGGGGGGAAGCGGTGCAGGTCGATCCGGATGCCTTGCGGGCTTGGGCGAAGTGGCTGGATGGGCTGTCGGGCGAAATCAAGGGCCTCGGCGACGGTTTCACTAGTGCCGCCACTGGTGATCCGTTCCCCGGCACTGATCTGAGCGGGAGTGTTTACGCTGCTCGTGACCAGGTCAAATCGTCGCTTACGTCGTTCTCGACCAGACCTGCCGAGATGGCGCAGATCGCCAAGGGAACCGGCGACAAGTACCAGGTCGAAGACACCGCTTTCGCCGATCAACTGCGGGCGATGGGCGGGCTGCAATGACCGGCCGCCCTACTCTTCTCATCTCCCAGGTCGAGAAGTGGAATACCGACGTGCTCAGCACCGACGCGACAGCGTTGGGCGATCTGATGATCAAGGGCGACGGGATGTTGCAATCGATGCTCACCACCCAGGACGATCTGGCCGAGTCCTGGAAAGGCGCTGGTGCGGATGCCGCCGCGACGCGGGTGGTGAACGAGAAGACCGCCGGGAGTCACATCATGGGCCAGATCAACACCCTCAAAGGCGCTTACACCACCCAGCAGACCGCTTTGACCGACGCGAAGAATCTTGTTGTCACCAAACGGAATCTGTTCCAGGACGTGCGGGGGTTCGACGTGAAGGACGACGGCACCGTGACCGCCGATACCAAGATCAAGCAGCTGGAGGGCGCAGGCAAGGATCGCGGCGATGTCACCGCCGCCCGGCTGAATCTGATGTACGAGGCCAGCCAATGCCAGCTGGAGCTGCTATCGGCATTGCAGAATGCGGACAACGCTGCGACCGCCGCGAAGGCACAGATCGACCTCGCCAAGGCCGAACTGGGAAAGGTCACGCTGCTGGAGGCGCCACCGAAGGGGATCCGGGCTATGTACCAAGGTTTGACGCATCCGGAGACAGCCAAACCGTCCGAGCTACCGCCGATCGTAGGCGAGGCCCTGACACTCGAACAGGGCATCCCGCTCACAGTCACCAACCCGGACGGCTCGACCAAGACGGTCACCCCGAATCCGGACGGCACCATGACAGTCTCGACCTCCCTGCAACAACCGGATGGATCCACGCTTACCACGGAGACCACCGGCAACAAGCCACCCGTCACCACCGTGTCGACACCCCACTCCGACGGGTCGGGCATTGTCGACATGACTGTCACCGGCGCGGACGGGAAGCAGCAGCGATACCAGAAGGTGCCGGACGGCAGTGACAAGACGAGTATCTACTCGATGAACGCTGACGGTTCAGAATGGGGGCACGGTCACCGACAAGTACGGGCAGGGCGGTGTCATCGACCGGCAATGGCAGCGCCCGGACGGGTTCCGTGCATTCGAACAGTATGTGCCGGGACCGGATGGTCAGTTGCATCTGGTCGGCACAGCGAATTCCGCTGGGATGCAATCGCAGATGCAGCCGGACGGTACTGTGAATACCAGCTACCCGGACGGTAGGACGGCGATGACGAAACTGTTTCCGGACGGCCGCATAGTGACACAGTTCCCAGACGGTTCGATGCTTCAGTACGATCCGAGCCAAGCACCGCCGAGTACGCCCAAACAGACTATCTGGGACAACGTGAAGTCGTTCACCGGCACAGAATGGAACAGCTTGCACGCATCGACCACGGACACGGTTGTGACGCATCCCCTCGCAACCGGATTCTCAGGTGCGACAGCTGCGGGCGCGGAATGGGCAAAAGCGGGTGGGGCATCGATGGCAGGTCACGCGGGGGCTGCGATGGCAGAGTCTCATATCAACCAGATGCGGGCTCTTCAGATGCTCGACTCCGGTACTCCGGGTGCGGGACATGCGTTCACCGGCGCATTGGATTCCACCACCGATGCCGCGACCAAGGCAGAAATCGGGCAATTGCTCAAGGCGGACAGCAGGGCACTCGCTGGAATTCCACTCGGCGCTGCCGTCAACGCATACGTCAACTGGGATGATTGGAAATATCACGGGAAGCCGGGTGATGAAGCCATCGCGAACGCAGCAGGCGGCACCGCCGGAGGGTGGGCGGGGGCCGCAGCTGGCGCGTGGGTGGGAGCCGCCGTCTGTTCTCCGTTCCCGCTGATCGGACAGGCGTTCTGTGCAGGGGTCGGAGCGGGGTTGCTCGGATTCGGCGTTGGTGCAGGTGGGGCTTGGGCGGCCGAGCAACCATTCAAGTGACCTCATCCATAGGGAGATGCATTGTCCGAGAATCACTCCGGAGCGATGACTACGCCGCTGCTGCCATGGGCAGCCGAGTGGGGTGGGCAACGACCACGTGGAAACCTTGTCTTCGCCACCATTGTCGTACTATTTCTGCTCGTTGTGTCGGTACCATTCGCAATCGGCGCCGCAAAACAAGATGACATGGGTCGGATCATCTTCGGTGCAGCAATGTTCCTCGTTGCGCTGACATCGTTGATCGCTGTCATCCCGATTCTCCGTGTGCGGCGTAAGAGACTTCCACGAGACATAGAAACCTCAGCCGCTGTTAACAATTCTCCCGGAGTCAGGATCTTCTACCTGTCCTCTTGGCGGAGAACTCTCCTACTCTGGCTCACTGCCGGAGCAGTCTTCCTGGTCATCCGAGGATGGCTGTTCTTCAAGCAGCTTTCCGACGGAAGCGAAAGCTCTGCGCGATCCGGGCTATCCGCCGGGGGGCTGGTTATCGTAGTCATCGTGGTCGGGATGATCGCGATTTTAGGAGGGTACCTGTTTTCATCTCGCCATAGCCGTGGGTTCGTGGCGCTTACCACCGACGGGGTCGTGCAGAGGCTGGGGCGCACAGTGAAACGGCTCCCGTGGTCTGAGATCGATGGGGTCTTTCCTGGGGTGCTGAACAATGTCCACATTGTCGAAATCGCGCCTATGCCTGGCCGGAAGGTCGATATGGACTCCGGAAACAGCTGGCTAGACAATCTGCAGCGCGGATCGCTCGAGAGGTCGATCCAGGTTCCGGTGTGGGTGCTGGGAATGGATCCTGCCCTGTTTCTGTATCTTGTTCGTTTCTACTGGCAGCATCCCGAAGCCCGCCGAGAACTGGCATCCGAAGAGGTAGTCGACCGGATGCGAAACGGTGAACTGATGGGTTGAAAGGCAACCGGAAATACTCCGGCGATCAAGAATCCCTGCTGAGCCGATCGCGTCTTTTCGCTGCTTCACGCCCGATGAGATCGCGTGCTGCCTCGCCGTGTACCGCCTGCTCGGACAGCAGAGCGAACATCCGCTCGTACAGCGCGATCTCGCGGGGCTGGGTGATCAACAGCTGGGCGCTCACCGTCTGGGTATCGACGAGCCGGTCGTCGTGTATAGCGAAGCCGTTGATCGCAGGCCCGCCGTAGACTGCCCGCTCCGGCACGATCCCGAGAACCACGCGCGACAACGACATTGCGGTGAGAAGCCTGTCGAGCTGTCCGGCCATGACCGAGTCGTCCCCAGCAGTCGTTCGCAGCGCCTGTTCGGCGATCAGGAACGAGAGCCGATGATCGCCGCGGTAGAGCACCTGCTGGCGTTCGATCCCTGCCACCACGGCCTCGTCCAGATTGCCGGGGGCACCATGGAATTCGATCATCCTGCCGAGAATCCATTCGAGGTATTCCGGAGTCTGGAGCAGACCGGGAACCACGTACAGCTCGTACCATCGAATCAGGCTTGTCTCCCCCTCCGCCTTCGCCAGCATGCGTTGGTGGTGACCGGTACCCGTGCCGAGAACTCTCCAGGACTCCATGTAGGCGGCATCGATATTCCGCAGCGACGCAATCAGATCCGGCAAATGGTCGAGGCTTCCGGTGTGTGTGCACCAAGCCCGGAGGTCGGCATCCGACGGTATCTGTTTGCCGTACTCGATCTTGCTGATCTTCGACTCATGCCACCCTGCGAGTTCCGCCAGTTTGCGGCCCGTCAGCCCGGCATCACGACGAAACTCCCGAAGCCGCGCACCGAGAGAGCTTCTCGTTCCTCGCGGTCCCGCCTCCTTCTCGTATGTCACCTGATGGCCCGCAGACTGGGAAACGGTATGAAAGTCACTGCGACTCGGGTCCTTTCGCCTGCGATGTTGTTCTGTCTCGGTTCCACGCGAGTCAGGCATCTGAGGGTGGTCTCACCATGACGGGTGATCCACCACGCCGCGGCGCTCCAGCCTTCCCCGCCTGGTAGGGGAATGATGTCCAGCGGGCGAAACTCATGCGCGGGGTGGCAGTTTCGACGTCCACGAGGCACATCAGCGCGTGCAGCTGGATCGCGTCGAGGTGGCCCGGCGACGGCACGATCACCGCGTCGACATCGGCGGCGCGGACCTGATCGGTCAGCGGGAGCACGGACGGTTCGGGCCAGTACAGGCGGTAGCCGAGTTGCCGCGCGAGCCTGCGGGCTCTCGCATCGTCCAACTCCGACCACGGACTGATGGTTGGATCAACCCACGCGAACGCGGTCGGATATGCCCTCATTTCCTCTTGCCTATCTGCGCCGGTCGGCAGCAGGGACCCCCACCGCCAGGGCCGGAACCGGGCGGACGACGGCGGCTGGGTATCCATTCGTCCCACATCGCGGCGTGCACCCGATCCCAGAGCGCACCCCACCGCCACGATGTCTGCTCGCGGGCGTCGACGAGATCGGTGCCTGGTGCGAATACCCGACGCTCTCCCGTGTCGTAGTCGTGCGCCTCCACGATCTCGATGTGCCTGTCCCTGTCGTGCTCGTGCACTGGTCTCCACACGGCTCTCCGCGTGCCTACTTCGGTCGTCTCTACCTTCGGTCCGGTCACGTCATCCATATCGGCACCCGGTGCGCGCTACGCGGTTTCGCGCAGCTGCGCGGCCATGTCGTCCATCGCGTCCAGCACCGCTCGCAGGTGCCGGCCGACTGGCTCCGTATCGCCGGATACCGGGTCGTCGCACCCGATCCCGCGTTCGGCGGCCCGTTCGCTCGGCGTGGTCACCGAGGGGGCGATCTTGCCTGCCCGCACCAGTCGATTCAGCGCGGTGTGCTTCCGTGGGCATTCCAGTGCGCGGCATTCGATGTGCTGTTGCATGATCCGAGCCGATTCGGCGAGGTCCAACTCGTAGTCCGGAAACCTGTGCGCCGCAGGGTCACACAATGGCGGAAACGCCCGTGACCACGTTTCACCCGGGCACACGGTTTCGAGGACGAACCGGTCACACACCCGCGCCGGGCGGTGGTCGACCACCTCCAGGTCGTACACGACGATTGCGGCGGCGTGGATGCCGACACCCATAGTGATCGCATAGCCGATCGGGTCCTGGTGCCCTGCCGGTGGGCGCACCGTGTAAACATAGTAATACCCCAGTTCGGCGGCCCGGCGCTGGAGTACGCGACGACGTTCCGGCGCATCCGGCCCGGATATGTCGAACCCAATGGCCTTGGGGCGCTGGATATTTGGCTGTATGGTAGTGGTGACACTCTGACCTTGCTCGTGCGCTTTCACACTCATGTCGGATCTCTTCCGAAGCTGTTGTATAGGTGTGGTTTCCAGGGCAGTCGAACGGGAGCCGGAGAGCCCCACTCGGGACACCCACCCCGGTAGGGCAGGACGCGACGGGGAGGGCGTGCCTGCCGAACGACACCGGGTGTCCAGGTCGAACGAGTTCGGACGATCTACAGCAGAACCTGGTCGGGACCGCCCCTATGGCAACGTATCCGTTTGCCCACGCTCGACTGCCACGCACAGGAAAGCACTTAACCCGCAGGTCAAACACCCTGACGCAGCACACTTTCGAAATTCGCTCGAAACGCCAGGACTGGTCACGCGACCGGCGTTAGTGTTGTCACGCGGCAGGACAAGGTAGCCGCGAAACACAGGACAGGGGGACGGACACAATGACCGAGGACGACGACCGCGAAGACACCCGCAGTTCATTGCCGCGCCGCCAACTGGGCCGACTGCTCAGGGAAGGCCGTCAGGAAGTCGGCATGACCACCGACGCGGCAGCCCGCGCCATGGGGCTCAGCAAGAACTCCGTGAGCCAGCTCGAGTTGGGGCGAGTGCAACGGATCCGGGAACGGGACATCCGCGATTACTGCGACCTCTATGGTATCGAGGGCGAAAAGCGCGAAGCAGCAATGGAACTGGCCCGGCAGAAGCCGGTCCGGTCCTGGCTGCACGGGTACGACGACATCATCTCGTCGAAGTTCAGCCTGTATACCCAGTTGGAGGCTGCCGCCAGCGAGCTCGCAGCCTTCCAACCGCTGACGATCCCCGGCCTGTTGCAAACATCCGACTACGCGACCGCTCTGGATCGCCAGTTCTACACGAACGTAGCGGATATCGAACGCAGCGTCATCCTCCGGATGAAACGGCAACATCTGCTGACCAGGAATCGGAAACCATTGCGGCTCACCGTAATTATCACGGAATCGGTCGTACGCACGGTCGTCGGCAGCCCTGCGGTCATGGCGGCGCAGCTCCGCCACATCGTGGCGATGAGCACCCGCGACAACGTCACCATCCGGCTACTGCCGTACCGGGCCGGAATCCCGCTCGGATACGGAGCTTCGCCGTTCATCGTCTTGACTTTCCCGAAGGACGGGCGCGGCAATCCGATCGAACCGACGACGGTCTACGCCGAGAATTCCCCGACCGGTGACGTCTACCTGGAGCGCCGGGACGACGTTCGACGGTGCCGTGAGGTGTTCCGTAAGCTGCGGGAGGCATCGCTGGATGAAGGCCCTACGCGGGATCTGATACGAGAGGTAGCAAGTTACTATGATCGATTCCGTTGACCTGTCGCAGGCACACTGGCGTAAGTCCAGTTATAGCGGCGGTGGCAAGGAATGCGTGGAGGTCGCCTTCGTGAACGGCGTTGTCGGCGTCCGGGACTCGAAGAACCCGACCGGCCCGGCGCTGATCTTCACCCCGGGCGAGTGGGAAGCTTTCACAGCAGGCGTACAAGATGGAGAGTTCACACGCCTCTCCTGACACCCGCAGCACCTCGAATACCGGATCAACTCGGACTGCGCAACCGAGGACATCCGGCCACAACCCTCGGACAAACTCTTCGGGCCGAGGGTTTGTCGTTGCTCAGCAAGCCGTCCAGGCGGCAATGGGTTGCGTGATACTCCCTGCGTGACCAGCTGGTTTCACTAGCTCGTACCCGGCACGCCCGCACTCGTTCCCGGCACGCCATCGCTCGTTCCGGCACGCTCCTGGCCCGGATCACCAGCTGTCTTCGAGCATCCTCGGCTTGCACGCCTGCCATGCACCCGTCAGGAGCACCAGGACGGCGACGGAAAGAAGAGCGAACGGGGCGCCCCAGCCACCGGTCAGATCGTGCAGCACGCCGAACAGCAGCGGACCCACGCAGGCGACCGTGTAGCCGACGCCCTGGGTGAACCCGGACAGCGCGGCCGAACCGGCCTGGGTGCGGGTGCGCAGATTGATCAGGGTCAGCGCCATCGGGAAGGTGCTCGGCCCCAGCCCCAGCAGCACCACCCACAGCCAGGGCGCCGCCATCGGCGCCGTCAGCAGTCCGCCGAACGCCACGAAAAAGCAGATGGCACAACCGATCACGATCGGGAACGGATTGCGCACCCGCGCGGTCACGCTCGGCGCGGTGAGCGCGGCGACCAGACCGATCATCGAGAAGACACCGACCATGGTGCCGCCGAACGCCGCGGACGCCCCGGCGTCGGAGAAGATCTTGGGCAGCCAGGTGAACATGGCGTAGGTGCTCAGCGAGGTCATACCGAACATCCCGGCCATCCCCCACGCCACCGGCGAGCGCCACACCTTGCCGCCGGCGGGTTGCGTCCCGGTCGGCAGCGCCGTGCGGTCGGCCTGATCGTGCCCGCGGCGCCCGCGCAGCACCCCGAGCCACGGCAGCGCGGCCGCGAATCCCAGCAGCGACCACAGCCCCAGCGACACCCGCCAGCCCGCGGCGTCGGCCACCGGCACCGCGATCAGCGCCGGCATCACCGTGCCCAGCTGCACCATGGTGATGTACAGCGAACTGAGCACCGCGAGATGATCGGCGAAGTATCGCTTGACCAACGGCGGAATCACCACGTTGCCGATGCCCATGCCGGCCAGCGCCAGCGCGGAGAGCGCCAGCAGCTCCCAGGTGTCGGGCACCATCGCGCGGGCGAGCTGGCCGACACCCGCCATCAGCATCGCCACGAGCGCGGTGCGCTCGAGGCCGAGCCGCCGCACGAAGATCGGCGTCAGCACGCCGGCGAAGGCGAACATGGCGGTGGGGATCATCCCGAACACGCCGACGACGGCAGTCGAGTAGCCGATGTCCCCGCCGATGCGCTCGGCCAGCGGAGTGAAGGCGGTGACCGCGAGGCGCAGCGTGAACGCCGACATGAGGATCGCGGCGAGCACCAGCAGCCGCCCCTCGATCAGCGAGCGGCGGCGGACCTCGGTGGTGGTGTGCTCAACGGTTACCGTCACGTAAAAATCATAGGATGATTGGATGATCGGACGCAAAGAATGTGAGCAGGGGTACTCTATGGAGCGTGCAGCCCGTCCGTCGCACCAGCCTCATCGCTCAGGTCACCGAGCAGCTGCGTGCCGAAATCCGTTCCGGCCGTTGGTCCGTCGGCTCCCGCATTCCCACCGAACCGGAGCTGACCGAACTCACCGGCACCGGGCGCAACACCGTTCGTGAGGCCGTACAGGCCCTCGTGCACGCCGGCATGCTCGAACGCCGCCAGGGGTCCGGCACCTACGTGATCGCCACCTCCGATCTCGGTGGCGCCCTTGCCAAGTACTTCGCCGACGCGGTCGAGCGCGACATCCTGGAGCTGCGCCAGGCCCTCGACACCCAGGCCGCCCGGCTGGCGGCGCAGCGCCGCGACGACACCGACATCGCCACTCTGCTGCGGTTGCTGGAAGAACGCCGGCAGGCCTGGGACGAGCACAACCCCGCCGCCGTCGAGGCCGACGTGGAACTGCACCGGGCCATCGTGGTGGCCAGCCACAACGCGGTGTATCTGGAGTTCTACGATTCCCTGCTGCCGGTGATCGAGGACGGAATCCGCAGTCGCACAGCCAAATCCGGCGACTCCTTCCACACCGAGCACGCCGATCTGGTGCACGCCGTGATCGACGGCGACCCCGAGCGCGCGGCGCGGGCGGCCAACTGCTTCCTCGGCTCCCTCATCGCCGAATTCCCGGACAAGTAAACGAGTCGTCACCGCGGGGCAAGTCGGCGGGTGAGCGCGATTTGCCGAGCCCGTCATCTCACGCGACGTGTGCGTAACGCCACATTCGTACGGTGGACGCGACCGCCGGGGGATCCGGATTCACCGCCGGAACTCCCGCGATGAGGGCGGTCACCCCTTCGTGAGAGGAAGCGCCGATGACCACCACCGACGCCGCGGTACGTACCGGTCCGGACCCAGCCACCTTCCAGCACCAGACCCGCGGGCGCTGGCTGGAACATTGGGAACCGGACAACGAAAGCTTTTGGGAGAGCGGCGGAAAGCGGACCGCGCGCAAGAACCTGCTCTACTCGGTCTTCGCCGAGAACCTCGGCTTCAGCGTCTGGGTGCTGTGGGCCAGCGTGGTCACAGCGATGGGTCCGGCGGGCTTCGACTTCCTGGCCGGGCTCGGCAAGGGCGATCCGGTCGCGGTGGGCAATTCGCTCCTGCTGACCTCCACCCCCACGCTGGTCGGCGCCGCGCTGCGGATTCCCTACACCTTCGCCATCCCGCGCTTCGGCGGCCGCGCGTTCACCGTGTTCAGCGCCGGAATGCTGCTGCTGCCGACGCTGGGGCTGGCGTGGTTCGTCAACCAGCCGGACACGCCGTTCTGGGTGTTCATGCTGCTGGCCGCGCTCGCCGGTGTCGGCGGCGGCAACTTCTCCTCGTCGATGGCCAATATCAACTTCTTCTTCCCGGAGGGCAAGAAGGGCGCGGCCCTGGGCATCAACGCCGCCGGCGGCAATCTCGGCGTCGCGCAGACCCAACTGTTCGTGCCCCTGATCATCACCCTCGGCACCCACCTGATGGCCAAGGACGCGGGCGGCTACCGCTTCGGCATCACCCTCGCCACCCTGATGTGGATCCCGTTCATCCTGATCGCGATGGCCGGGGCGCTGCGCTACATGGACTCCATCACCGGGGCCAAGGCCGACGGCCGCTCGTACCGCCTGGCCCTGACCAACCCGCACACCTGGGTGATGGCGGTGCTCTACATCGGCACCTTCGGCTCGTTCATCGGCTTCTCCTTCGCGTTCCCGACGCTGCTCAAGGCCAATTTCCCCGATCTGGCCAAGATCGGCTGGATGAGCACGATCGGCAACCTGGCCTTCCTCGGGGCGCTGGTCGGGTCGATGAGCCGGCCCTTCGGCGGCTGGATCTCCGACAGGCTGACCGGTGGCCGGATCACGCTGTACGTGTTCGCCGGAATGGCGGTGTCGACGGTGTTGATCATGGCCGCGCTGTCGGCGAAAAGCTTTCCGCTGTACCTGATCTCGTTCCTGCTGCTGTTCGTGCTCAGCGGTGTCGGCAACGGTTCCACCTACCGGATGATCCCGTCGATCTTCATCGCCGAATCCAAGCGGCGCGCCAGCGAGGCGGGCGAGGACACCGCGTCGGCGTTGATCTCGGCGAAGCGCCAGGCCGGCGCCGCGATCGGCGTGATCGGCGCGGTGGGCGCCTCCGGCGGCTGGCTGCTGCAGCAGGCACTGCGCCTGTCCAACAACCACTTCGGCAGCATGTCGCCGGCCTTCTGGGCCTACGCGGTGGCCTTCCTCGCGATGGCCGGGCTCACTTGGTGGTGCTATCTGCGGTCGTCGTTCGCGGTCCGCCGGGCGCCGTCACTGGCTTACGCGCGGGTGTAACACTTCGCGCACCAGGACAGATGATCAAGTAAGCGGGTATCGCTTTGTGCCACCGACTGATCCGGCCCTGACCAAGCCGGATCCCCAGGGCACGGTCGCCGTCGTCCCCCCTGCCGTCGGCGTCCGTGCCCGCCCGCTTGTCTGGCCCGTCGAGCTTTTACAGCGCTGTGCGCCAAAGGTTTCCGCTCAGAGCAGCATGCGCGTCATGTCGGCCGTGCGAGCGAGTCCGGGGAAGGCTTCCGGGGTGGAACGCGGATGCAGCGCATGGACCGCGAGCCGGAACATGACCGCCCGCAACACCATTTGCGGCCACTCCGGTAGATCCGACCAGCGGTGCAGCAGCCCGTCGTCGGCGCCGCCCCAGGACAGCGCGTCGACCACGATCACCCCCGCCGCCCACGGCGCGGGCCGCCAATAGGGGGTCAGATCGGTGAGGCCGGGAGTGAACGTCCCCGCGAACAGCACGGTCCCGAACAGGTCGCCGTGCACCAGCTGGGCCGGGGTCTGCACGGGTTTGCGCAGCGTGGCCAGCTGGGTGAGCAACTCCAGGCTCCGCCGCCCGTCGGGTGAGGTGGACGGCAGCATGCCGCCCACCTTCAGGCTGCGGAGCGGGACCGGTTCCCACGCGGCGCGGTCGGCGGCGACGAACACGTCGACGTCCACCCACGGTGCGATCGGCTGCTGGATCAGGAACCGCGGCCGCTCCAGCTTGGCCGTGGCCTGGTGCAGCCGCAGCGACACCGACACCACCTCGTCGTGCCGCGGCTCGGGCGTGCCTTCCAGGAACGTATCCGCGCGCCAGCCCGCCACGACGTAGCGCCCGTCGGTGCCGCGCACCGGCCGGGCCACCCGCAGGCCGTCGACCTGCAGCGTCTCGCGGACCTTGGCCGACCAGGCGGCCCGGGCATGATCCGCCACCGGGGACAGCACCACGTCGCCGCAGCGCCATCCGCCGTCCCAGTCGCCGAGCGCGACCGGCGTCACCTCGCGAAGACCGAACGTGGCCCGAACATGCTCGGGAGGTTCCACAGAAGTCACGGCCGTACCGTACTCCCGGACCGTTGTCCACCCAGGAAGCCGCGCCGAGGTAGCGATCAGCACGAGCTAACCCGCCTCTCCGCGTTGCCAACCCGCCTCTTCGCGTGTCAGACCGCACGGGCCCGCGCCGCGGGACGTCGTGACAGGTCCTGCGCAATTGCCCGGTTACCGCTCGGCCGCACCGGCGAGTTGCCGTCCACATCCGAATTCCGTTGGTACGCAGGGCAAATATACGCGATAACGACCTTTCGTACCGGCCGGTTCTCAGACGCGGGAAACGCGCGGGGCGGGTCAGTAGACGGGGAGCGAGGGATCGATCTGGTTGGCCCAGGCGATGATTCCGCCCTGCAGGTGCACCGCGTCGGAGAAGCCGGCGTTCTTCAGCGCCGCCAGCGCCTCCGCCGAGCGGATGCCCGTCTTGCAGTGCAGCACGATCGGGCGGTTCTGTGGCAGCTCGGCCAGCGCCTCGCCGGACAGGATGCGGTCCTTGGGAATCAGCGTCGCGCCGTCGATGCGCACGATGTCCCACTCCACCGGCTCGCGGACGTCCACGATCGCGACGTCCTTGCCCGCGTCGAGCATGTCCTTCAGCTCCCGCGCGGTGACGGTGGACCCGGCCGCGGCGGCCTGGCCCTCCTCGGACACCACGCCGCAGAAGGCGTCGTAGTCGATCAGCTCGGTGATGGGCTGCCGCTCCGGGTCGCGGCGCAGCTTGATCGTGCGGTAGTTCATGTCCAGTGCGTCGTAGACCATCAGGCGGCCCAGCAGCGTCTCGCCGATCCCGGTGATCAGCTTGATCGCCTCGGTCACCATGATCGAACCGATCGACGCGCACAGCACGCCCAGCACGCCGCCCTCGGCGCAGGAGGGCACCATGCCCGGCGGCGGGGCCTCCGGGTACAGATCGCGGTAGTTGATGCCGCGACCGTCGGGGGCGTCCTCCCAGAACACCGACACCTGGCCCTCGAAGCGGTAGATCGAACCCCACACGTACGGCTTGCCCGCCAGCACCGCGGCGTCGTTGACCAGGTAGCGCGTGGCGAAGTTGTCGGTGCCGTCGACGATCAGGTCGTATTCGGCGAACAACTCGACCGCGTTCTCCGGCTCGAGCCGAATCTTGTGCAGCCGCACGTCGATTCCGGAATTGATCTCCAAAATCGAATCCCGCGCGCTGTCGGCCTTGCTGCGGCCGATATCGGATTCGCCGTGAATGATCTGCCGTTGCAGATTCGACGCGTCCACCTCGTCGAACTCCACGATGCCCAGGGTGCCCACCCCGGCCGCGGCCAGATACAGCAGCGCGGGCGAACCCAGGCCGCCCGCGCCGATCACGAGCACCTTGGCATTCTTCAGTCGTTTCTGACCGTCCACGCCCAGATCCGGAATGATCAGGTGACGGCTGTAGCGGGCGACCTCATCCTTGGTCAGCTCCGCCGCCGGCTCGACCAATGGCGGCAGGGATTGTGGTGATGACACGTCCTGGACTCCTCGAATCGAATTCGCCGATTACACCCGTGCAACACCGCGAATCGGACCGTTCTTCCCCGTCCATCGTGCCGTACCGGCCGTGTCCTCAGCCGCGCGGGTAGGGCCAGGGGTTGAACCGGCATTTCTTGCCGTCCATCGGCACCACGCCCTGCGGATCGAGCGCGGCGATGTCGTTGTTGCGGGTGCCGAAGGTCTGCTGCATCATCACCGGCGCCAGCCCGCCGTCGGTCTCGCACGGCTGATGTTCGTGATAGCCGATGGCGTGCCCGACCTCGTGATTGATCTGGTATTGCCGGTACGAGCCGATGTCGCCCTCGAAGGCCGGCGCCCCGCGCACCCAGCGCACCTCCGACAGCACCACCCGGCCGACATCGGCGTTGTAGCACGAGGAGTCGATGGGAATCTCGAACCCGCACATGGTCTTGGTGGTCTGGCGGGAGGTGAGCGAGATCCGGAAGTCGGGGTTGCCGGTGTCGACGCGACGGAAGCCGAACTTGGGATCGTGGGTCCAGCTCTTGGGATTGGCCAGCGTCGCCTCGACCATCTTGGCGACCGCCTCGTCGCCGCCCAGCGCGGCGGTGTCCACGCCGTCCTCGATCTCGACGGTGTAGCTGAACAGATGCCCCTGGGCCGCCCCGACCTGCGCCGAGGCCCCGCGCACCAGATGCCAGCCGCCCGTGCCGGTCTCGGCGAACGAACCGCCGTCGGGCAGCGCGCCGGAGGCCAGTTCGGTGGAGAACTTGCCGTCGCCGCGGGGCGGTGCGCCGATGATCCCGGCCTTCTCGCTGTGCTGGCTCAGCCGTCCCAGACCCGGGACGCCGGCACCCGCCGGATCTCCAGCCCCCTTGACCGCATCCACGAGCACCAGCACGGTGATCACGACCAGCACCGGAAGCGCGTAGGCCCGCCAGCCGTACGTGGAGACGAACCGGCGGATCGCACTGCGTTTCCCCGTGCCGCGACGGTCGCGCAGGCCCTCGACGGACGGATTCCAGATGGCTCGCAGCGGCTGCCCGGACCGATCGTCGCCGGGCGAAAAGCGGTCCGGGAGTTGACCGCCGCCGTTGCCATGGGAGCCGTCGGTGCTGGTGTAGAGGCCGAGCGGGTCGTAGGCGCCGGCTTGCGGCTCGGTCCCGCGGCCGACGGGGCGCCCGCCGTTACGCGCGGCGGGGGCGGACACAAGGCGGCTCGGATCCCGCCCACCGGTCGATCTGCCCCGTTCGTCGGTCACCGCACCAGAGTCTCACAACCGCCGCGACCGCACGGACCAACCGACTTTCGGTCGTCCGGGGTTGCGATATTTCTCACGGCTGTGCGAGATTGCTCTAGACCACCAGTTACTGGCAGGTTGCCAATAGGTGCCGGGGGGCGCCGTGTACGAAGCGCCCATCGAGGGGGCGCCCTTCGCGTATGGTGCACCGAGCATCAGCGAGGTGAGCCAGGTACGGGTATCGTTCGTGGGATACCCGTGCACATACATTTTTCGCCGGGAATCGATTGGGAGAGCCGAAATGACAGACCTCGTGGACCGGATGACGTCGTCTCGACTGTCGTCCGAGGCCATGCCGAGCAAGCGCGGAACCCGCCTGCCCCGCGATGCGCGCCGTGCCCAACTGCTTGCCGCGGCCAGTGAGGTCTTCGTGCTACGCGGATACCACGCCTCGGGCATGGACGAGATCTCGCAGTGCGCCGGAGTATCCAAACCCGTGCTGTACCAGCACTTCTCGAGCAAACTCGAGCTATATCTGGCGGTCCTGCAGAACTACATCGACGCGTTGGTGTCCAGTGTGCGCCAGGCGCTGCGCTCGACCACCGACAACCGCCAGCGCGTGCGGGCCGCGGTGCAGGCGTACTTCGATTTCGTCGATCACGAGACCCAGGGTTTCCGGCTCGTCTTCGAATCCGACCTGACCAGCGAACCGCAGGTGCAGCGCCGGGTGGAGCAGGCCACCGAGGCGTGCGTCGACGCGGTCTTCGACCTGGTCGCCCACGATTCCGGACTGGACCCCTACCGGGCCCGGATCCTTGCGGTCGGTCTGGTGGGCGCGAGCCAGATCACCGCCCGCTACTGGCTCGAGGCCGACCGACCCATCCCGAAGGAGGAGGCCGTGGACACCACCGTCGCCCTCTGCTGGGGTGGCCTGTCGCGGGTGCCGCTGCACCACTGAGCGCGGCTCCCCGAACCCGGACGAAACGACAACGCGGCGAAGCGGATTACCCGCCTCGCCGCGTTTCGCTGTCGAAAACCCCTACACCGCAGCGAAACCCACGCGGCCGCTGGTCGACGTGCCGATCTCCACGTAAGCGACCTTGGCGGCCTGGATCAGGTATTTGCGGCCCTTCTCGTCGGTCAGCGCCAGCACGCCGCCCTTGCCGTCCAGCGCACCGGACACCAGCGCCTCGACCTCTTCCGGGGTCTGCGAGCTGGTGATCACGAGCTCGCGCGGGCTGTCCGAAATACCGATCTTGACCTCCACGGTCAACCTCCTAGAGTCCTGATGCTGTCCTGCTCAGGCTAGTGCAGGGCGGATGGGCGAAGTTAACGCTGTCAGCGAACGACGCCGACGTCGGGGCGGCTAGGCCAGGCCCAGTACGCGCATGCGCTCGGCATGCCTGGTCTGCATCCGGTCGAACAGCGCGGCGATGCCGTTCAGGTCGCCGGTGGCGATGAGGACCAGCTCGGTCAGCTCGTCGCGCTGGGCCATCACGAACTGGGCCTGCGTGATCGCCTCGCCGAGCAGCCGGCGGCCCCACAGGGTGAGCCGGTCGCGCTCGGAGCGGCTCTCGGTGACCGCGCGGCGCACCTCGTCGACGACGAATTCGGAGTGGCTGGTCTCGGCGAGCACGTCGTGCACGACGCCGGCCACCTCGGGCGCGAGCGAGTCGGCGAGCACCGTGTAGAAGTCGGCGGCGATGCCGTCGCCGACGTAGAACTTCACCATCGACTCGAGCCACGTCGAGGGGTCGGTCGAGTCGTGGTAGGCGTCCAGCGCGCGCACGTACGGCGCCATCGCGTCGAAGACGTCCACCCCGCGCTCGGCGAGCGCGCCCTCCAAGGTGTCGAAGTGGGACATCTCCGCGGCCGCCATCTTCGCCACGGCCACCCGGCCGCGCAGCGACGGCGACAGCTTCGCCTCCTCGGCCAGCCGGTAGAACGCCGAGATCTCGCCGTAGGCGAGCACCGCGAACAGGTCGAGGACGCCGGGATGGTCGGCGGGGATGCGGGCGCCGGATTCGGTCGAAACACCCAGCGCGGCAGACGGGTTTACTCCCATGCGCTCCAGCCTAGTAGGGGTCGCGGCGGCGGCGTGACCGGTCACGCCCGATCTCGCAGAAACTTCTCGAGGTAGGTCCAGGTGGTGTCGCGCGCGCTCGGTCCGGCGAGAATGCCGAGGTGGCTGCCGGGCGCGGTCTCGTAGCGCACGTCGGCCCCGGTGAGGGTGGTGACGCCGTGCTCGACGGCCGCGGCCGGGGTGATCACGTCGTCGGGGCCGCCTACCAGCAGCACCGGCGCGGTGACGTCGGCGAGCGCGATCCGCGCGTCGTTGAGCAGCACCACGCCCCTGCCGATGTCGTTGGCCAGGATGAATCGGCTCCACAGCTGGTTGTACAACCGTCCCGGGTAACCGGGCATCTGCGCCTGGAACCGGTCGATGGTCTCCATCCGGCCCAGCGTGGCGCGGTCCGTGAGATTGGTGGCGATGAACAGCGGCCGCCGCAGTTCGCGCTCCCACGAGGTCGCCCGGTAGGCGAGCCGGGTCAGCGGCGCGGGCACCCCGCCCGCCGCCCGGATCAGGTTGGAGGTGGCCAGGCCGCGGGTGAACCGGGCCAGCGCCCGCACCTGCGGCACGCCGGTGACCTTGTCGTAGTCCAGCGGCGAGCCGATCGCGGTGATCGAGCGGATCGGCAGCGCGGCATCGGCCGCGGCGGTCAGCAGCGCGAGCACGCCGCCGAGCGACCAGCCGACCAGGTCCACGGGGGCGCCGTCGCGATCGGCGGAGACCCGGCCGATCGCGGTGGGCAGGATGTCGTCGATCCAGTCCTCGAAACCGAGCCGCCGGTCGGCGAAGGTGATCTCGCCGTAGTCGACGACGTAGGGGTGGCGGCCCGCGTCGAGCAGGAACCGCGCCAGGCTCTGACGCAGATCGAAGCACACGGCCGGGGCGGCCAGCGGCGGGACCAGCAGTACCGCGGCATCGTCGGCGGACGCGCCGGGGGCGGATCGCTCGAATCTCAGCAGCCGCCGGTGCGGTTCGTCCCACAGCACCGTGGCGGGGGTGGGCGTGGGTTGCTCGATGCCGTCGCCGAAGGTCAGTGCCCAGGCGTTGCGGGCGGCGACGGTCACGGTGTCTGCCAGACTCACCGCACCAACCTATCCCGTGACACCGCGTCACACATATGTGGGATCGGCCACCGCCGGAGCGGTGCGACGCGCCCGGGCAATTTCCCCGCGCCGCGTGAATTGTGCTGTGCCGCAGCGGACGCCGCGCAGGCTCGCGCGGGTACGGCGAAGTATCCGGGAAATACCTCCGGAGCTGAACCGGAGCCGGAAATCGAGTTAAGGAAAGTATCACGCTACAATCTGCGTGGGCAACGGAAATTCGTCGCCCAGGAAAATTGTGCGCGCACCAGTTCCGCACCACCATTGCGCCGCCAGGTCGATGCCGATTCGGTGTCCCGGAGCGGCCGGGTGGGAAACGCCGGACAGGTGGTCGTCGCGGACCGCAAGGGTCCGCCCCACGCCTCGTGCGCGCGAGATGCGATTGACACGAGGAAAGGCACGAACCTGAGCAAGATCACTGTCGAACAGGAGCCGGGGCTGTCGGAGACGCTGCTGACGGCCGAACTCGACCCCACTCACACCGCCCCCGCGTTCGCCGAATTGGGAGTGCGCCCGGAAATCGTCCGCGCACTCGCCGAGCTCGGAATCGAACGCACTTTCGCCATCCAGGAACTCACCCTGCCGCTGGCACTGGCCGGCGAGGACCTCATCGGCCAGGCACGCACCGGCATGGGTAAGACCTTCGGATTCGGCGTTCCGCTGCTGCACCGAATTTCCACCGCCGATTCCGGCACGACCGCGCTGGACGGTACGCCGCGAGCCCTGATCATCGTCCCGACGCGCGAACTGTGCGTGCAGGTGACCTCGGATCTGGAGAACGCGAGCAAATACCTGACCAATCACCAGGGTCCGCTGCGGGTGGCCTCCATCTACGGCGGCCGCCCCTACGAGTCCCAGATCGCGGCGCTGCGCTCGGGTGTCGACGTGGTCGTCGGCACGCCCGGCCGCCTGCTGGACCTGGCCGAGCAGCAGCATCTGATCCTGGGCAAGATCGGGGTGCTGGTGCTCGACGAGGCCGACGAGATGCTCGACCTGGGCTTCCTACCCGATATCGAGCGCATCCTGACCATGGTCCCCGAACAGCGGCAGACGATGCTGTTCTCGGCGACCATGCCGGGCCCGATCATCACGCTTGCCCGCACCTTCCTGCACAAGCCGACCCACATCCGCGCCGAGGAACCGCACGACTCGGCGGTGCACGAACGCACCGCGCAGTTCGTCTACCGGGCGCACGCGCTGGACAAGAGCGAACTGGTGGCGCGGATCCTGCAGGCCGAGACCCGCGGCGCCACCATGGTTTTCACCCGCACCAAGCGCACCGCGCAGAAGGTCGCCGACGACCTCGCCGATCGCGGGTTCGCCGTCGGCGCCGTGCACGGCGACCTGGGCCAGATCGCGCGCGAGAAGGCGCTCGACAAATTCCGCAAGGGCAAGATCGACGTCCTGGTCGCCACGGACGTCGCCGCGCGCGGCATCGACATCGACGATGTCACCCACGTGGTCAACTACCAGTGCCCGGAGGACGAGAAGACCTACGTGCACCGCATCGGCCGCACCGGCCGCGCGGGCCGCACGGGCGTCGCCGTCACCCTGGTCGACTGGGACGAGCTGAACCGCTGGGCCTCGATCAACTCCGCGCTGGATCTCGGTATCTCCGAACCGGTCGAGACGTATTCACGGTCGCCGCATCTGTTCGAGGAACTCGGCATTCCCGAGAACGTGACCGGCACGCTGCGGCGCAAGCCCGCTCGTGACGAGGACGCCGTGGTGGTCGAGCGCGAGCAGCGCGCGCCGCGCAAGCGCAACCGCAAGCGGACCGTGCGCGGCCGGCCGATCGACCGTGTCGAGGGCGAAAGCGCCGAGGACACCGCCGAAGTCACCGCCGCGGCCACGGAATCGACCGCACCGCAGGGTGATTCGGAGTCGGACGAGGGCGACAAGCCCGCACGCCGTCGCCGTCGCCGTCGTAAGCCCGCCGGGAGCGGCGAGGGCGCGGAGGCCGACACGGCGACGACCGGCGAGAGCGCCGAGGGTGACGACGACACCGCCGACACCGGCGACAAGCCCGCACGCCGTCGTCGGCGGCGACGTAAGCCCGCCGGGGGCGAATCGCACAACGGTGCGGCCGAAGAGGGCCACAACGGCACGGCGTCGGAGTCGCACAGCGACACCGACGTACGCACCTCGGCCTAGCCACGCCACGGTCCGCCCGGCCGATCGGTTACCCTCGCTGACGTGCTCGCACCCGAGCGGCGGACGCGCGCCGATATCCAAGCCGCCGTCGCGATCGCCGTCGTCGTGGTGATCGCGATCGCGCTCGTCTGGGTGTACAGCGACGCGCGCCGCACGGTGTCCGAGCCCGCCGCGCAGGCGGCCACGGCGCCCGTCACGGCCACCGCCCTGCCGCAGCAACTGCGCGAACTGTGGCATCAGCCCGACGAGGCGACCACCCGGGCGCTCGCGTCCGGCGGCGTCGCCGTCACCGGCTCCGGCGGCACGGTCACCGGCCGCGATCCGCGCACGGGGGAACAACTCTGGAAGTACCAGCGCGATATTCCGCTGTGCGGGGTGGAGAGCCAGTTCGGGACCGTCGTCGCCACCTATCGGGACCAGCGCGGATGCAGCCAGACCACGCTGCTCGCCGCCGATACGGGAGCGCGGCGCACGGCCCGCAGCAGCTATATGGACGATCGGGTGAAGCTGTCGGTGGACGGCACCTACACGCTGGCGCTGGGTCCCGACCGGCTCGAGATGTGGCGTTCGGACCTGGTCCGCACGTTGGAGTACGGCTATGTGGACGCGCCGGTGAACGTCCGCACCCAGCCGCGCAAGGACTGCGCGCTGCTGTCGGGCGCGTCCAGCACCACCCGGCTCGCCGTGCTCGAACGCTGTCCCGGTGAAACCGCCGACCGCCTGACCGTGCTCAACCCCGCACCCAAGGACAACAGCGTGCCCGAGGAGTACGGCTCGCACGTACTCACCGAGCCCGGCGCGGTGTCGGACAAGGCCCGGGTAATCGCGGTGTCCGACAACCGAATCGCGCTGTATCTGCCCGGAACCGACACCGAGGCACCACAATTCGCGATCTACGACCAGAACGCCAATGCCGTTGCCGTACATCGGCTTACCGCTCCGTTGACCGACGACATCATGACCACTCGCGTCGGCTCGGCCTTCCTGGTCTTCACCGGCAACAGCGTGATCGCGCTGAACACCACCACCTTCGACCCGGTGTGGACGGCCTCCGACGCCCTCGGCACCCCCGCGCTGCTGGCCGGGCAACTGCTCATGCCGGTCGCCGACGGTCTGGCCGTCGTCGACCCCGCGACCGGCGCGCAGACCACCCGCATTCCGGTCTCGCGCGCCGAGTACCACGGCGAGCCGATCTCCCTCGCGGTGATCGGCAATACCGTGCTGGAACGCCGCGGCGGCGATCTCTACGCGCTGGGCTGACCTCCTTTCCGCGAGACCACCGCGAGTGAGGCGAGCGGCTGCCTGGGCGCGGCACCGGATCCGGCATGATCGACGGCATGGGCGACACCGATTTCCGGCTGGTACTCCTGCGCCACGGCGAGACCGAATGGTCGCGGGCACGTAAGCACACGGGGCGTACCGATGTGCCGCTGATGCCGCTCGGCGAGGAGCAGGCCCGCGCGGCCGCGCGGCTGCTGGGCACCCTCGACCTGCACGACCCGCTCGCGCTGACCAGCCCGAAGCGGCGGGCGGTCCACACCGCCGAATTGGCCGGACTCGCCGCCCGGGTCGACGACGACCTGGTCGAGTGGGATTACGGCGACTACGAGGGCGTCACCACGCCGGAGATCCAGCAGACCGCCCCGGGCTGGACCATCTTCACCGGCGAGGTGCCCGGCGGCGAATCGAGTGCCGAGGTGCAGGCCCGCGCCGATCGCGTGCTGGCCTCGGTGGAACCGGCGCTGCGCGAGCGCGACGTGGTCCTGGTGGGCCACGGCCATTTCTCCCGCGCCCTGATCGCCCGGTGGGCCGGATTCGACGTCCGCGAGGGCCGCCGCTTCTTCATGTCGACCGCCGGGGTCACGGTGCTGGGCCACGACCACAAGGCCCGCAGCGTGCTGGCCCACAACCTGGTCCCCACGCTCGACGGCGACGCCCGATGATCCGCCGCGCCACGCCCGCCGACGTGCCGGACCTCGTCGGGCTGGTCTACGACCTCGCCGAGTACGAGAAGGCCCGGCACGAGTGCCGGCTCACCGCCGAACAACTGCACGCGGCGCTGTTCGGCCCGAACCCGGCGCTGTTCGCCCATGTGGCACAGCGGGATTCGGGCGGCGAGGTGCTCGGCTGCGCGCTCTGGTTCCTGAACTACTCGACGTGGACCGGCACGCACGGCATCTACCTGGAGGACCTCTACGTCAAGCCGGAGGCCCGCGGCCTGGGCCTGGGCAAGGCACTGCTCACCGAGCTGGCCCGGGTGGCGGTCGCGCGGGGCTACCACCGCGTGGCCTGGTCGGTGCTGGACTGGAACACCCCGTCCATCGAGTTCTACAACTCGCTCGGCGCCGAACCACAGAACGACTGGATCGGTTACCGCCTCGCCGGTGCGGCGCTCACCCGGCTCGCCGAGTCCTGAGCGCACGAGCCGTATCGTGGTGCGATGGATATCACGGTCCGGTCGGCGGGGTTGTCGGATGTGCGGGCGCTGGCGCAGGTGCTCGGCGCGGCGTTCGACGACGACCCGATCATCGGCTGGCTCATCCGCGACGACCGCGTGCGGGCCCGGCGGGCCGCCCACATGTTCGCCGCGCTGGTCCGGCACCAGTTCATCGACCTCGGCGGCGTGGATGTGGCATTCGACGACACGGGCAGCATGGTCGGGGCGGCCGTGTGGGCGCCGCCCGGCAACCGGCGCCCCTCGACCCTGACCGAACTGCGCACGCTGCCGGGCCTGGCGCGGGCGTTCCGGACCCGGCTGCTCGCGGCCGGGCAACTCGCCCAGCGCATGCAGGCCGAGCACCCGCGCGAGCCGCACTGGTATCTCGCCTTCGTGGGCACGCTGCCGCGGGTGCGCGGGCGCGGCGTGGCACACGCCCTGCTCGAACCGCGACTCGGGCACTGCGACACCACCGGCGCGCCCGCCTATCTGGAATCCAGCAAGCGCGAGAACATCCCGTACTACGAGCGCTACGGATTCGAGGTCACCGGCGAACTCGACGTGACCGCCGGCGGCCCGCCGGTGTGGCCGATGTGGCGGCCGCCGCGCTGACCGTGCCGGTTCAGTCCTCGTCGGCGATGTCGTAGACCTGCGCCGCCCAACTCGTCGACGGCGGCGAGAACAGCAGACCCAGCGCCACCAGCGCCACCAGGCCCAGCGGGATCCCGAACTGCGGCTGCCCGCCGATCATGTACCACGACACCGGCAGCAGCAGAATCTGCGCGATCACCGCGATGGCCCGCCCCCAGCGCCGCCCGCGCAGCAGCCCGATACCGGCCGCCAGCACCGCGCCACCGAGGATCACGAACCAGGCGGCCGTGCCGTACGCGCTGGTCAAGCTCTGATCGATGCCCGTGATACCGCGCACCACCAGCACGATCGCCACGATCACTCCGATGCCGCCCTCCAGCGCCGCCAGCCCGCCGGCCACGCGCACCGTGGCGGGCGCCCGCTCCGGTGCCGCGCTCTCGCCCGCCGTGCCTTCGTCCGCGTTCCGCTTCGCCACCCCGCCAGCCTAGAGCCGTCGATTCTCTTGTCCCCGTCGCGGTGTCGCGGCCCCCGTCTCAGTAGGCTGCATGCGTGCGGACGCTGCTGATCGTGAATCCGAATGCCACCTCGACCACACCGGCCACCCGCGATCTGCTCGCCCACGCGCTGGAGAGCCGGACCCAGCTGATCGTCGCCCACACCCAGCACCGCGGGCACGCCGCCGAACTGGCGCAGTGGGCGGCCACCAACGAGATGGATCTGATCGTGGTGCACGGCGGGGACGGCACGGTCAACGAGACCATCAACGGCTTCCTCCCGCTACCGCAGGTCGACGACGGGCAGGCGTGGATTCCGCGGCTCGGCGTCATTCCGGGCGGCTCTGCCAATGTGTTCGCCCGCTCGCTGGGCATCAAACCGGATCCGGTGGCCGCCACCAATCAGCTCATCGATCTGCTGTCGGTCGAAAAGGACCGTCGCATCGGACTCGCCATCGCGGACGACCGCTGGTTCACCTTCTCCGCGGGCGTCGGATTGGACGCCGACGTGTGCGAGGCCATCGACAACAGCCGCGCCGACGGCCACGCCGCGACACCGGCCCGTTACCTGCGCACCACCATCCGGCAGTTCTTCCGGGCCAAGCGCAAGGAGCCCTCGGTCACCCTGCGGATTCCCCATCACGAACCGGTCACGGACGTGCATTACGCATTTGTGACCAACACCAGTCCGTGGACCTATCTCGACGCCACTCCGGTGGTCACGAACCCCGAAACTCGATTCGAAACCGGTCTCGGGGTGTTTGCCATGCGGACCATGCGGGTACTGCCCACACTGTGGGTCGCCCGGCAACTGTTGGCCACCGACGGAAATCCCAAGTCTCGCAATTTGTTTCGCGACGACGACGTTCCGTCGGTACGCGTCTCGGCCGACGAGCCGATCGGCCTGCAAATCGATGGCGACTTCATCGGCCGCCGCAACGTGGTGGATTTCACCTCGGTTCCCGAGGTGCTCGAGGTGATCGCGCCACGGCCCGGAACGGGCCGACACAACTGAGAAAACATCGCAGTTGTGCTGCGGAAACCGGTTCGAGCGAGTACAAAGGACTCGGCAGGCCCCCGATGTAGGGGTCTTACAGCGTGAGCTTCCCCACGGTGCACCACAAAGCTATTGACATCTACGGTGTTCGTGAAAGCATTCACAAGCAACCGTGCGGAAACATTCGAGTCGCACAAGTGAACGGACCACAAACCCGAGGCGCCCTGGTGCGCCCAGCAAAGGAGCAGAGAGAATGGACTGGCGCCACAAGGCCATCTGTCGCGATGAGGACCCCGAGCTGTTCTTCCCAGTCGGTAACAGTGGTCCCGCACTCGCGCAGATTGCCGATGCCAAGCTGGTCTGCGCCCGCTGCCCCGTGACCGCCGAGTGCCTGTCCTGGGCCCTGAAGTCCGGGCAGGATGCCGGTGTATGGGGCGGTATGAGCGAAGACGAGCGTCGGGCGCTGAAGCGTCGCAACGCGCGCACTCGCACCCGCAGTGTCGTCTGACGACGCTGGCGTTACGGCCACTCGCACAGCCCCCGGCTCGTAACGCGTTTCAGCCCGGCACCGTAAGGTGCCGGGCTTCATTGTTTGCGGGCTGCTATCCTTCCTCGATCAGCGAGAAGATCGGCGGCCCAAGGGAACTCGGAGCACGGCATCCGTACCGATGTCCGCTCCCGGGTGTAAACCGATCGAGCCGCCCAGCTCCGCGGTGACCAGGGTGCGCACGATCTGCAGGCCCAGCCGGTCCGAACCCTCCAGGCTGAAACCGTCCGGCAGCCCGCGGCCGTCGTCGCTGATGATCACGTCGAGCCAGCGCGCCGAGCGCTCGGAGCGGATGGTGACCGTGCCGTTCTCGCCCGCGTCGAAGGCGTGCTCGATCGCGTTCTGCACCAGCTCGGTGAGCACCATGACCAGCGGCGTCGCGCGTTCGGCGGAGAACACGCCCAGCGAACCGGCCCGGCGCACCTTGATCCGGGCGGTGTGCACGGTCGCCACGTCGGCCATGATCGGCAGCAGCCGGTCCACCACCTCGTCGAGGTCGACCTCCTCGTCCACCGACATCGACAGCATCTCGTGCACCGAGGCGATCGAGGTGACCCGGCGCACCGACTCGGTCAGCGCCAGCCGCGCCTCCTCGTTCTCGGTCCGGCGAGCCTGTAAACGCAGCAGGGCCGCGACCGTCTGCAGGTTGTTCTTCACGCGATGGTGGATCTCGCGGATGGTGGCGTCCTTGGACAGCAGCGCGCGGTCGCGGCGCTTGACCTCCGTGACGTCGCGCACCAGCACCGCGGCCCCGGCGAGCACGCCGTGCGGGCGCAGCACCAGCGTGCGCAACAGCACGGTGGCCCCGCGCGCCTCCACCTCCATGCGGCGACCCGACTTGCCGGCCAGCGCGGCCTGGATGTCGTTGACGACCTCTTGGGCATCGAACGGATCGGTGATCAGCGAGCGCGTGGTGTGCGCCAGATCCTGGCCTGCCAGATCGCTCTGCAACCCCATCCGGTGATACGCCGACAACGCGTTCGGACTGGCGTAGGCGACCGTGCCCTCGGTATCGATGCGGATGAAACCGTCACCGGCACGGGGACTGGAATGCGAACCGGTGCGGTCCTCCAGGGTCGGGAAGGTGCCGTCGGCGATCATCTGGCACAGGTCGTCCGCGCAGGTCATATAGGCCTCTTCGAGGCTGCCGCGGGTCTTCGTCCGCTGCACGTCGGTGTCGCGCCCCAGCACGGCGATCACGTCGGTGCCCACTCGCACCGGGATGGCCTCGCGGATGGCGTGTTCCGGGGTCGGGTGATAGACGCCCGCGGACTCGCCGTCGGAATCCACCCGTACGATCTCGCCGGTCAGCAGGGCCTCGAACACCTGCGGATGATCCTCCTTGGAGGCGAGGGAGCCCACGACGTCCTGGGGATGCACGGTCGCCGCGGTGGTCGGGCGGGCCTGCGCCACGCACACCACGTCGGCGCCCTCGGCGACCGGACCCGCGCCCACCCACAGCTGCAGGTCCGCGAACGACAGGTCCGACAGCAACTGCCAGTCCCCCACCACCCGCTGCAGATGGTCCACGGCCGCACCCGGTAGATCGGTGTGTTCGGCCAGCAGGTCACTCAGTGTCGACATGCACCACGCTCCTTCACCCGACGCGATTCTCCCCCAACCGTCGGGCTCGGTACGCGGGCAGCCCTCCCGGTCAGGAGATGACTGCGATCAGATCGCCCTTCTGCAGGACCTGTCCGGGCGTGACGTTGATCGATGTGACGGTGCCGTCACCCTCGGCCACCACGGGGATCTCCATCTTCATCGACTCCAACATGACGAGAGTGTCCCCTTCGTGCACGGTGGCCCCCTCCTGCGCGACGATCTCGTAGACGGTCGACACCATCTCGGCGAGCACTTCCTCGGCCATGACACCCTCTCGATCGGTCGACACGGTTGACGCCCCCATCCGCTGGAGGTACAGCCAATCACACGTGAAACAATGGCGCTCGATCAGAAGGAGGATACCGATGGGTAAGCGAGGACGTAAGAAGCGCTCACGCAAGGGCAACGCGGCCAACCACGGCAAGCGTCCCAACGCCTGAGTCGCCCGGCGCGAAGCGCCGTAAAGCACTGAGCGGCACGTCATCTCGATGATTACGTGCCGCTCTGCTGTGTTC
>NZ_JARWOP010000077.1 GCF_029868745.1 Nocardia wallacei
CGCTTCGGCCCCGGGCGGCGCGGGGCCCTCCTTGTTTCAACCATACCCACCCCCCCCCCCCCCGCCCCCCCCCCCCCCGCCCCGGCCCCCCCCCCCCCCCCCCCCCCCCCCCCCCCCCCCCCCCCCCCAACGATCCGGTCCTGCGGCTGGACCTGGAACTGCGGGCGTGGGACGAACCGCAACCGTGGCGGGTGCGCATCGTGCAGCCCGTCCCGCTCCCGTCGATCGAACTGGTGGACCTGGGCAGACATCTGGAGGTCGCGTTCTTCACCGTGGACCGGGGCGAGTCGGTCGCGGTGGACTGGGAGGCCTCCGCCGAGACGTGACCGGCGCCGAAACTACTTGCGCGCCACGTTCTCCCAGCCCGTGACCGAATCCGCCGGGCGCGGGTCCGGGCCGGTGTAGATGGCGGCCGGGCGGACCAGCTTGCCCAGCTTCTTCTGCTCCAGCACGTGCGCGCACCAGCCGGCCGTGCGGCCACAGGTGAACATCGCGGGCATCATGTGCGCCGGCACCTCGGCGAAGTCCAGGATCACCGCGGCCCAGAATTCGACGTTGGTCTCGATGGCACGGTCGGGACGCCGCTCCCGCAGTTCCGCGAGCGCGGCCTGCTCCAGCGCCGCGGCCACCTCGAAGCGCGGAGCGCCCAGCCGCTCGGCGGTGGCGCGCAGCACCCGGGCGCGCGGGTCCTCGGCCCGGTACACCCGGTGCCCGAAGCCCATCAGCTTCTCCTTGCGGTCCAGGATGCCCTTGACCAATGCCCGTGCGTCCCCGGTCTTCTCGACCTGTTCGATCATCGGGAGCACGCGCGCCGGGGCGCCGCCGTGCAGCGGGCCCGACATGGCGCCGATCGCGCCGGACAGGCACGCCGCGACGTCCGCGCCGGTGGAGGCGATGACGCGGGCGGTGAAGGTGGAGGCGTTCATGCCGTGCTCGGCGGCCGACACCCAGTAGGCGTCGATGGCGTCGATGTGGCGCGGATCCGGGTCTCCCTGCCAGCGGACCATGAACCGTTCGGTGATGGTCTCGCACTCGTCGATCTTCCGCTGCGGCACCGCGGGCTGGTAGATGCCGCGCGCGGACTGCGCCACATAGGACAGCGCCATCACCGAGGCGCGCGCCAGGTTCTCCCGCGCGGTGTCGTCGTCGATGTCGAGCAGCGGCTGATAGCCCCAGATCGGCGCGAGCATGGCCAGCCCGGCCTGCACATCGACCCGGACGTCGCCGGTGTGCACCGGCAGCGGGAACGGCTCGGCCGGTGGTAGGCCCCGCCCGAACTCGCCGTCGACCAGCAGCGCCCACACATCGCCGAAGGTCACCTTGTTCGCGACCAGGTCCTCGATGTCGACGCCCCGGTAGCGCAGCGCGCCACCGTCCTTGTCGGGTTCGGCGATGTCGGTGGTGAAAGCCACCACGCCTTCCAAACCGCTGACGAAATCGGGGGGTACGGCGGGGCCGGTAGAAGCCGCAGCACTGGCAGTCATGTTGTGACGCTCCTTGCAATTCGGGCCGCACGATGCGGGCGGCCACGCGGTATTCGATCCGGCGCTCGTGCGGTTTCGCGTGCCCTCACACGCTCTCCCCCGAAGGGCTCCCCACTCCCGCCGAATCCGATGCGACGTCGCCGGCCGCGGCCTGTTCCGACAAGCCGGACGCGCGCGTCGATCAGTAAGAACCTTAGTCCTTCGACTACCCCGGAGTAACGTCTGGCCCATGCGCGACGAGCAGAATTCACCTGGGGCAGCGGCGCGGCCCGAGGCCGCCGGAATCGACCCGGCGCTGCGGGCGCAGCTGGATATCGCGGCCATGCGGGCCGAGTACGGCGGCGACCCGGATCTGGACGAGTCGTGGCTGGTCGAGGGCTGGGAACCGCTGCTGCGCAACTGGATCGAACAGGCCACCCGCGCCGGTATCGCCGAGCCCAACGCGATGGTGCTGGCCACCGTGGAACTCACCGACGCCGGCCCGCGCCCGGCCTCGCGGACCGTGCTGTGCAAGGGACTGTCGAGCGAGGGTGTGACTTTCTACACCAATTACGACTCCGCCAAGGGCAACCAGCTCGCGGCGGTCCCGCACGCCTCGATCACCTTCGCTTGGCCCGCGCTCGGCCGTCAGGTGACGCTCCGCGGCCCCGTCACGACCGTGCCCTCGGAGGTGACCTCCGTGTACTGGCGATCGCGCCCCCGCAATTCGCAGCTGGGCGCGTGGGCGTCGCAGCAGTCGCGGCCGATCGCCTCCCGGGCGGACCTGGACAAGACGCTGACCGACGTCACCGCCCGGTTCGAGGGCGTGGAACAACTTCCGGTGCCCGCGAACTGGGGCGGCTATCTGCTGCGTCCCGAACAGGTCGAGTTCTGGCAGGGTCGGCGCAGCCGGCTGCACAACCGGATCCGGATGCTGCTGGAGGCGGGCAATACCGATCCCTCCGCGATGAAGATCGAGCGCCTGCAGCCCTGACCACAAGCCTTGTAATCATGGGATGACTCACCGAAAATCGGTGACCGTGGCACTGATCGCACCGATACCCTTCCCTCGGTGAAGCTCCTCGCGGACACCGCTCCGCTACACGATCGGGACTATCGCCGCCTGTGGGTCACGGGCATCGTCACGGTGATCGGCGCGCAACTGTCCGTGGTGGCGGTGCCGCAGCAGATCTTCGAAATCACCGGCAGCTCAGGGTATGTCGGCATGGCCGGGTTGTTCGGCCTGGTGCCGCTGGTCGCCTTCGGCCTGTGGGGCGGGGCGCTGGCCGATGTGATGGATCGGCGCAAGCTGCTACTGATCACCAGCGTCGGCACCGGCCTGACCGCGCTCGCGTTCTGGGCGCAGGCCGCGGCGGGACTGAACAACGTGTGGCTGGTGCTGGGCCTGTTCGCGGTGCAGCAGGCGTTCTTCGCGGTCAACCAGCCCACCCGGGCGGCGATCTTCCCCCGGCTGCTCCCGGCGGAACTGCTGCCGGCGGCCAATTCGCTCAACATGACGGTCATGCAGTTCGGCGCGATCGCCGGACCGGTGCTGGCCGGCGCGCTGATCCCGGTGGCCGGACTGCGCACGCTGTATCTGCTCGACGCCGTGGCGCTGCTGGCCACGCTGTGGGCGGTGTGGCGGCTGCCCGCGGTGCCGCCGACGGGCACGCAGCGGCGGGCCGGGCTGCGCACCGTCATCGAGGGGTTCACCTATCTGGCGAGCCAGCGCATCCTGCTGGCCTCGTTCGCGGTCGACATCATCGCGATGGTGTTCGGCATGCCCCGCGCGCTGTTCCCGCAGATCGCCCGTGACAGCTTCGGCGACCCGGCCGGTGGCGGCGTCGCGCTGGGCCTGCTGTTCGCGGCGATCTCGGCGGGCGCGGTCGCGGGCGGGGTGTTCTCCGGCTGGCTGAGCCACGTCCGGCGGCAGGGACTGGCCGTGGTGGTGTGCATCGCGCTGTGGGGGCTGGCGATGGTCGGGTTCGGGGTGGCGGTCGGCGCCGCGGGACACAGCCTGCCCGTCCGCACCGGATTGTGGATCGCGCTGGCCTGCTTGGCCTTCGGCGGCGCGGTCGACATGTTCTCGGCCGCGCTGCGGACGACCATGCTGCAGCAGGTGGCGACCGACGAGATGCGCGGCCGGCTGCAGGGCGTGTTCATCGTGGTGGTCGCGGGCGGGCCGCGGATCGGTGATGTTGCCCACGGTTTCGCGGCCGCCGCGCTGGGAACCGCCGTGGCCGCGGCCGGCGGCGGAGTGCTCGTGGTGATCGGGGTGGTGATCGCCGCCGCGGCGCTCCCGGCGTTCGTGCGGTATCGGGTCCCTCGCGCGCACGCCGAGGTCCCGGCGCCCTAGCGACACTCCGGCCTGCGATAATCACCCGCACGGCGCAGACCGTACGGTCGTCCCGGGGAGACTGCGCCATTATCATGCCGACACGGTCCGGCTCACCTCGCAGACAAGTGACCGTGAGGTAGTTAACGCCGACCCTCGCTGATCACCTGCACCACCCAGCGACTAGCGTTGAGGTAGGCGCATCGCACGCCGACCGCGTCGGTGCCTACGGTTCTAGCCTGAGAGGGATCCTTCCGTGCCCGCTGAGAACATCATCAACGTCGACGACGACGCCAAGCCGGTACTGTCCTACCCCGGTGGGGATTACGCCATGACGGTCGCCAAGGCCGCCGAGGGCAACGACGGGATCGAACTGGGCAAGCTGCTGGCCAGCACCGGATACGTCACCTACGACCCCGGTTTCACCAACACCGCGCCGACCAAATCGTCGATCACCTACATCGACGGCGAGGCCGGCATCCTCCGCTACCGTGGCTACCCGATCGAGCAGCTGGCCGCCGGCTCGAACTTCATCGAGGTCAGCTACCTGCTGATCTATGGCGAGCTGCCGACCCAGGCCCAGCTCGACGACTTCACCGACCGGATCCGGCGGCACACCCTGCTGCACGAGGATCTGAAGCGGTTCTTCGACGGCTTCCCGCGCAACGCGCACCCCATGCCGGTGCTGTCGTCCGCGGTGAACGCGCTGTCGGCCTATTACCAGGACTCGCTGGACCCCCGTGATCCGGAGCAGGTCGAGCTGTCCACCATCCGACTGCTGGCCAAGCTGCCCACCATCGCGGCGTACTCGTACAAGAAGTCGGTCGGCCAGCCGTTCCTCTACCCCGACAACTCGCTGTCGCTGGTGGAGAACTTCCTGCGGATGACCTTCGGCTTCCCGGCCGAACCCTACGAGGTCGACCCCGAGGTCGCCGCCGCGCTGGACATGCTGCTGATCCTGCACGCCGACCACGAGCAGAACTGCTCCACCTCCACCGTGCGCCTGGTGGGCTCGTCGGACGCCAACCTGTTCACCTCGGTGTCCGGCGGCATCAACGCGCTGTGGGGCCCGCTGCACGGCGGCGCCAACCAGGCCGTGCTGGAGATGCTCGACGAGATCAAGGCCGGCGGCGGTGATGTGAAGGAATTCATCCGCAAGGTCAAGAACAAGGAAGACGGCGTGAAGCTGATGGGCTTCGGGCACCGCGTCTACCGCAACTACGACCCGCGCGCCACCATCGTCAAGAAGACCGCCGACCAGATCCTCGGCAAGCTCGGCGTGCAGGACCCGCTGCTCGACATCGCCAAGGCCCTCGAGGAGGCCGCGCTCACCGACGACTACTTCGTCGAGCGTCGCCTCTACCCGAACGTGGACTTCTACACCGGCGTCATCTACCGCGCCATGGGCTTCCCCACCCGCATGTTCACCGTCCTGTTCGCGATGGGCCGCCTTCCCGGCTGGATCGCGCACTGGCGCGAACTGCACACCGAGCCCATCAAGATCGGCCGCCCCCGCCAGATCTACACCGGCTACGGCGCGCGCGATTACGGCGACATCGACGGCCGCTGAGCCGTTTTCACGATTCCGCTCGCACCGAGGCCCGCTTCCGATGAGGAGGCGGGCCTCGGTGCGTTCCGGGCGCCCGCGCACAGAATCATTCCGTAGCAGGAGGCGATCCGGCTCGCGAGCGCACAGACTGGAAAAATCCTGTCCGGACAGGGAACTGAAGCCGGGCGGGTTCCGTCTAACCGGATGTAGAGGTCAAACGATCGATCGGCGGTTGGCGGATCGGTCTTGCGGAACCGTTCGGGGGAACATATGAAGTCGGCAACCATCAGCGTCCACCACGAGAGCCACAGCAGATCCGCGCGACACGAGTTCGCGCGACGGCTGGGCGCTCTGCACCGGGCCGCGGGGGCGCCCTCGCTGCGGAATGTCGCGATGCTGGCGCAGCAGCGAGCCGAGGAGGGCAGCGGTCAGGGGCGTTCGGCGCTCGCCTCGGCCCAGCGCATCAGCGACTGGATGAGCGGGCGCAACGTGCCCGCCAAGTTCGAATCGCTGCTTCCGGTATTGCAGGTCTTGCACGCGCGGGCCCGGCGGCGCGGCGGCACCCCCGGCGAGGCGGCGCATCTGCGGGCCTGGCGGTCGCTGTGGGCGGCGGCCCGCACGGCGCCGATCGGGGAGCCCGTCGTCCCGGCGGCACAGCTCTACCCCGACTCCGGCGCGTATCGAGAGGAGCACGAGTCGGTGTTCTTCGGCAGGCAGCGGGCACTGGCCGCGCTGCTGGAGTTGGTGCGCGCGTCGGCGAGTCCGCACCGATCGGCCGATCTCGTGGTGCTGACCGGCGCCTCGGGCATCGGCAAGTCGTCGCTGCTGCGGGCGGGATTGCTCGCGGTCCTGGCCACCGAGACGGACCGATGGACGACGGCGATCACGAACCCCAGCGCCGACCCGGAACGCACCTTGGCCCGAATCCTCACCGACACAGCCGATTTCGCGGACAACGCCGACGAGGACACCCGAATCCAGCCGGACCGGCGCCCGCTGCTGATCGTGGACCAGTTCGAGGAACTGTTCGATCCGAGCGTGGAACCCGCTGCGCGCGAACGCTTTCTGCTGTCGTTGAAGCGGCTGTGCGCCGTCGGCTCGGTCGTCGTCGCGGTGCGGTCCGACCATCTGGCCGACTGTGCGCAGTATCCCTGGCTCGCCCACGCGATCCAGCACAACAGTTTCACGCTGAATCCGATGACCCGCCAGGAACTCACCTCGGCGATCACCGGACCACCGCGCACGCGCGGCGTGACAGTGGACCCGGGAGTGGTGGAACTGCTGCTCACCGCGCTCGAGACACCCCGGTACCCCACCGACCGTCAGCATGCCGACCCCGGTGCGCTCCCCGTCCTGCACGCCACCATGCGCTCGATGTGGTCGCGTCACACCGACAACCGGCTGGACGTCACCGGCTACCGCCGCGTCGGCGGGCCGGAGCGCACCGTGCGCACCGTCGCCGAGCAGGCGTGGACCCGCCTGACCCCCGACCAGCAGGCCGATGCCCGCCAGCTGCTGCTCGCGCTGGTCACCGTGCATCGCGACGGCAGTGTCACGCGCCGACGGCTGGCGGGCGCGGAGTTGCGCCGGATCGCCGGACAGACCGTGTCGGGCGTGCGGCTGGTCGACCGGCTGGTGCGCGAGCGCCTGATCACCGTCGACTACCGACACGCCACGCTGGTACACGACACCCTGCTCGGCTGGGAACGCCTGTCCGGCTGGATCTCCGAACATCGCGCCGCGCTGCTGTGGCGTCACCGCATCGAGGACGACGCCGCGGAATGGGATGCCGCCGACCGCGATTCCGGGCTGCTGTATCGCAGCATCCGACTGACCTCCGCGGTCCGCCACGCCAGTCCGGCGCTGAGCGCGGTCGCCACCGAGTTCCTGCGGGCCTGCGCGCGGGCGGAGCTGGCCTCCCCTGAGGTCCGCGAGGAACTCAGCCACGAGCCGACGGAGGCGGGCGCACCGTCGCCCACCCGCCCACCGCGCGGCACCTCGGAGTTCATCAGGAGCTGACCATGACCGAACACCGAGACCCCGAGCGGGCCGCGGACGACCGATATTCTTTTCCGACAATGGAATTGCCGATGGTCGACCATCGCGTCCCCGGAGTGCTGGCCTGTCATACCGACCCCGGCCCGCTCTCCCCCGAGCAGGCCCACCGCATCATGCAGCGCCATCTCGACTGCGGCGTCGACATCTGCCGGATGCGCCGCCGGGCCCGGCACACCCTGGTCGAGGCGAGGCGCATGGTGCTCGATCAGCGCGCGGAGCCCTGATCTCGCGTCGTAACCAGGAAATTGCCTGAGCATCGGCCAGACTGAGGGCATGGCCGCGCAACCACCTGCGGGAGAACACCGCCGGATGCCGCCCTGGCTGCCGCGCGCGATGGTGCTGGGTTTCGTGTTCCTCGGCCTGTTCGAACTGGCGGACTGGGCGTTCCACCGGTTGCTGGGAATTCTCGTCATCATGCTGGTGGCGTTCTTCGTGTCGCTGGCGATGGAGCCCGCGGTCGGTGTCCTGGTGGGCCGCGGCATGCCCCGGGGCCTGGCCACCGGTCTGGTGTTCGTCGCCGTATTCGCCTGCGTCGCAGGCTTTATCGCGGCGCTCGCGACGCTGCTGGTGGAGACCGTGAGCAACCTGGCGAACGAGGCGCCGCAGCTGATCAACGACCTCGTCGACTGGGTCAACCGCACGTTCCACCAGAATTTCACGCTGCACGAGCTGTCCGACCGGCTGCTGCGTGACTCCGACATCATCAACGGCTACGCCTCGCGGGCGGCGAACAACGTGTGGGGCGTGTCGAGCACCATCCTCGGCGGGCTCGCCCAGTTCCTGACCATCGCGCTGTTCAGCGTCTACCTGACCGCGGACGGCCCCCGGCTGCGCCGCGCGCTGTGCTCGCTGCTGCCACCGGAACGGCAGGACACCGTGCTGCACGCCTGGGATCTGGCGATCGAGAAGACCGGCGGCTACCTGTACTCCCGCGCTCTGCTGGCGGTGATCTCCGCGGTCGCGCACGGCGCGTTCTTGGCGGTTCTGGGACTGCCGAACGCGGTGGCGCTGGGCGTCTGGTTCGGTGTGATCGCCTCGTTCGTGCCGACCGTCGGGACCTATATCGCGGGCGTGCTGCCGGTGCTGGTGGCGCTGACCATCCGGCCGATCGACGCGGTGTGGATCGTGCTGTTCTCGATCGTCTACCAGTGGTTCCAGGACTATCTACTGCAACCGCGGATCACCCAGCGCACGGTCGACGTGCACGCGGCCATCGCGCTGCTGGCGGTGCTGGCCGGTGGCGCGCTGCTCGGCGCGGTGGGTGCGCTGTTGGCCATCCCGGCGACCGCGACCGTGCAGGCATTTCTCGGTGAGTACGTGAAACATTATGCGGTAGAAGAGGATCCGCGCATCGAACGCACCGCATCGGCCCGCAGGCGGCGGCGAAAGGCCGCGGCCGAGCGCGACAGCTCAGCCGAGTAGCCGCCAACATACTTGCCGCACTGTTCGATTCGAGCGCAGCCCGACCCGAGCGGCGTCCGATTCGACCGACAAGCGGTTGTTAAGCGGACGGGAAGCCCGCTCGCGCACAGTAGTTTCCGCGAGGGCGAAACCTCGCACACCCGGCCCGCGTCGCGCCGGACTGTCGGCTGGGAGGGGACGACAGGCCGGACAGGTCACCGATGCGGGCCGGGCCCGGCTTTCGGACGCGCGGGGTGGCCAGTGCGGGCAACGGGGCCCGTACGACATCGGAGTCCGGCCACTCCGCGCTCCGGAACGAGGCGCCGGCGCGTTAATCGGGTGCGTCGGCGCGGGTGCGCGTGCGATCGTCGACCCATGGCGATCGCATCCGACATCACCCTGAGGACGCCGACCGAGGCGGATCTGGCCGCGACCGGGGCACTGCTGATCAATGCGTTCGGCGGTCCACCGGAACCCGAGATGGAGCGGGCCTTCACCGAGCAGAGCCCGAGACTGTTCCCGCTCGAGCGCCGGATCGTGGCCGTCGCGGGTGACCGGATCGTCGGCCACACCCAGGACACCACCATGACACTCACGGTGCCGGGCGGACGCACCGTACCGGCGAACGGCGTCGCGGGCGTTGCGGTGGCGCCCACGCACCGGCGTCGCGGCATCCTGCGCGCGATGTACACCGAGATGCACCGGCGGGCCGAGGCCGCGGGGTTGCCGCTCACCATCTTCACCGCCAGCGAGGGCACCATCTACGGCCGCTTCGGATACGGTCCCGCCGTCATCGAGAACCGGGTGTCGATCGACCGCCGGTTCGCCGAATTCCGGCCCACCACACCGGATCCCGGCGGCGTAGAGCTGACCCCGATGAACGACGACGTGGCCGTGGCCGTCACCCGTCTCTACGACCGCTGGCGACGACTGACTCCCGGCGCTCAGGAGCAGCCGCATCCGGCGTGGCAGCTGAAGCTCGCGCGTTTCGGCGCCGCGCGGGGACTGTTCGCACTCGTCCACGCCGACGGGTACGCGCTGTATCGGCACGAACGGTCCGAGGCCGGGCTGGGAGTCGACGTCCTCGAGTTGCGAGCGGTCACCACCGAGGCGCACGCCGCGCTCTGGCGCGTGCTGCTCGGCCTCGACCTGGTCCGCACCGTGGAGGCCACCCTCGGCACCGACGACCCGCTGCCGTACCTGCTCACGGACCCGCGACTGGTCCGTACCACCGGACGCTGGGACGGGCTGTGGCTGCGGGTCATGGACGTCCCGGCCGCGCTGTCGGCCCGCGAGTACAGCGGTGATCTGAACCTCGTACTGCAGGTACACGACCCGTTCGGCGCCGCCGGCGGGACCTTCGCCCTGCGCGTGCGCGATGGTGTCGCCGCATGCGAGCCCGCCACCGGGGCGCCCGATGTCGAACTCGGCATCGACGTGCTCGGCAGCATGTATCTGGGTGCGCACCCCGCCCGCGCGTTCGCGGCGGCAAACCGGCTGCGGGCCAAGGATTCCGGCCACGTGCACGCACTCGACGCGGCCTTCGCCGCGGACCGGGCGGCGGAGCTGGGCTGGTTCTTCTGATCAACGGTGCGCGAACAGCGGATGGTGGCGACGGTAGCCGGGCGCTCGCGGGCCTGGCATGCTGGAGGCGTGACCCTGATCCGGTTCGTCCTGAATGTGCTGTGGCTGGTGTTCGCCGGTTTCTGGATGGCCGTGGGCTACCTGCTGGCAGGCATCGTCTGCTGCATCCTGATCGTCACGATCCCGTTCGGCATCGCGTCGTTCCGCATCGCGGCTTACGTGCTGTGGCCGTTCGGGCGGGAAGTCGTGGCGCGGCCGGATGCCGGGGCGCCGTCCCTGGTCGGCAATGTCGTCTGGGTCATCTTCGCCGGGTGGTGGCTGGCACTGGGACACCTGCTCACCAGCATCCCGCTGTTCGTCTCGATCATCGGGATCCCGTTCGGCTGGGCCAATCTCAAGCTCATCCCCGTGTCGCTGATGCCGCTCGGGCGCGAGATCGTGCCCAGCGAGGGAGCGTTCGCCCGCTGAGGGCTATTCGGATTCGGCCACAATCTGTTTCATGATGTCGACGGCGTCGTCGAGCACCCGCAGCTGGTCGGAACTCAGCCCGGCCAACTGCTCGGTCATCCAGGCCTCGCGGGCACTGTTCTCGTCCTGGATCAGCGCCCGGCCGGCCTCCGACAGCGAGACGATGATCTGACGGCCGTCGGTGGGGTGCGGGTCCCGTTTCACCAGTTGCAGTTCCGCCAGGGAGGCGATCACGCGCGTCATCGACGGCGGCTGCACCCTTTCCTTCGCGGCCAGGGCCCCCGGCGTCATCGCACCCTCGCGGTTCAGTGTCGCCAGCGCCGACAGCTGGGTCAGCGAAATCTGCGCATCGGCACGGCGGCCCCGTAGATGTCGCGTCAGACGCACGACCGTCAGCGAGAGTTCGGCCGCCAGCGCACGTATGTCGGAAGGCGTTGTCACAGAGCCAAACGATACGGGACGGCTCAGACAGGAGACGCGTGTTCACGCCGTATGGTGGACAACGTGATCCAGAAAGTGCCGGAGATTCCGCCGCGGCTGACCGACCCGCGTCCCGTGCTGGCGGTCGGGTCGGTGCTGTGGGCCGTCGCGACGGTGCTGGTGTGGGTCAACGGCGATTGGGCCGATGCGCGGCCGGTCTGCCTGATGGGCTTGGCGGTCGGATTGCTCGGATACACCATCTTCGCCATCCAGCGCCGCGGTGCGCGGCGGGGCGACAAGGGCGCCCAGACGGGACTGTAAGCGTTTCAACTCACCTCTTGGTCATGCGTCCATGAACGCCTTCCGCGGCACGCGAATTGACTGCACGGCTCATTCCCGCTTAACTGCGTTGAGTGTCCTCCCGATTGAGCGTCGAAGAACGTCGAGCCCACCTTATCGAGGCGGCCATCGGACTCGCCGAAAAAAAGGGTGTAGCTGGTGTGACCACACGCGATGTGGCTCAGGCAGCCGGAGTTTCGCTCGGTGTGGTGCATTACTGTTTCGAAAACAAGGACGCGCTGATGACCGAGTTGGTCAAGGCGTTGTCGATGGAATTACGCGATTCCGTGGAGACCAACGAAACGGTCTGGCAGGACGTCGGAAGTGGAAAAGAATCGCTTCAAAGTTTGGTGCGCGCAAGCCTCGAACTTCTGTGGTTGAACATCGAAGCCACGCCAGAACGACAGTTGCTGACCTACGAAACCACGACCTACGCGCTGCGCGAAAGCGAACAGACACCGGCGAAACTCGCCATCGCCCGCGAGCAGTACGCCTTCAACGATTCCACCGTCGGGGATGTGCTCGAGCACGCCCGTGACGCGACCGGGACCGAGTGGCGCGTGCCCGTCCCGACGCTGAGCCGATTCACGTTGTCGGTGATCGACGGGATCGTGTTGCGGTGGCTGGTGGACAACGACAGTGCCGCGGTGCGCGGGCAACTGGATGTCCTGGCGGAGATGATCACCTCTTACAGCGCCTGAAACCCGTAGTCGCCGAAGAGGTTTCGGCTACTGCGGCAGGTCGTCGACCGGGTGACGGCGCAGGTGGGTGGTGTCGCCGTCGGTCCACCAGGGGACGTCGACGGTGGCCTCGTAGGCCCCGGACAGGCGGACTCGGAGGCGGTTGTGCAGGACCAAGGGGCCGTCGGGGGTGGGGTGGCCGGATTGCAGGCGCAGGACGACGCCGAGCGGTTCGGCTGCCCAGCTGGTCAGCGTGCCTTCGCCGAGCACTTCGGCGGTGACGGCCTCCGATACCAACGGCAGGTCGAGGAGGGTGGCCAGCGCGGGGGCGGTGTCGATGTCCCCGGCTACCAAGCGGTTCGGGGGGATGGCCAGGCCGTAGCAGGGATGGTCCAGCACCAAGGCTTCGGCGGGGTCGATCACCGTGCCCGACAGTGCGCGCACGCGCTCGGGGAGGGCTAGTTCATCGAGGTCCAGCCGGTCCAGCACGGCGGCGAGGCGGCGGTGGGCCGTGGCGATCGCGGCGGGCGAGGGCGTCAGGCTCGGATCGGCGAGGGCGTCCAGCAGCGCGGTGGCCAGGTCCGGTGTGATGGTTTCCGGATCGGCCAGGACCGCGCGCAGGGTATCGAGCTCGGCGGGGGTGAATCCGGCCGGATCCGGTAGCAGGTCGGCGAATACCGGGTCGTCGGGCGCGCGGAACAGGCCGAGCGGCCGGCCGTCGATGTGGGCGTGGCGGCGCAGCCACCAGGCGGTGTAGCCGTCGGGGTCGGCGAGCAGGCGGCGGGTCGCCGGCTCGGACAGCAACAGCCGCAAGGCATTCGGCCACGCGGCGTCGTCCACCAGGTCCAGGTCTCGGACGGCGGCGAACTCCGGCGGGTCCTCCGGCAGGCTCGCCCACCAGTGCTCTTCGTCGTCGAGTTGATGATCCGGGCCCGTGGGGTCGCTCTCGGAGACGACGGTGAAGCCCCAGCCGACACCCACGGCGCGCAGCGGCGCGGCGCCGTGGCGCTCGGCGAACTCGGAATCCACCGTGCCGAACGGGGAATCGGGCACCAGCACCGCGGCCAGCGGGGCGCCGGGCAGCAACAGTTCATCCGCGGGCAGGGTGACGCCGGTGTCGTCGGGCAGCTCGAGCAGGCCCAGCCAGGACGGCAGACCGGCCGCGTCGGGGCCGGTGGCCGAGGTCAGCTGCGCGGCCAAACCCAGTACGGCGTCGACGGTTTCGGGGTCGCCCGGCTCGTGTTCCAGTTCCGCTCGCAGCGCCGGGTCCGCGAGCAGGTCCCCGGCCGTGACCGGGCGGGCGCCCAGCCGGGCCAGCAGTTCGTGTGCGGCCTCGGGGTGCACCAGGCGTGCCCATCGCACGGGAATCGGCACGGCCAGCCGGTCATCCAGCACCACCGTGCGCGGGCCGGTGACGAGACGCCCGTCGGCCAGCGGGACCGCCAGCGCGCCCAGTTCCTCGACCGCCAGCGGATCGGCGACGAAGGGCTCCAGCGCGTCGTAGAGCGAATACCACCACTGCGGAGGACGTTCCAGGCCGATCGACAACTCCGCTATCCGGGCCAGGCCGATGCGGTGCACGTCGAGCACGGCCAGCGCCTCCGACGCCGTTCGACCGGACAGCTCCGGAATGACCAGCGGGCCGATGACATCCGCCAGGAGTGTGGCCAATTCCGCTGTGACACCGGTGAATACGCTCGCGCGCTGCGGTGCGGCGGTGGTCTCCGGCCGGGACCGGCCGTGCTCGTCGACCACGGGCAGCCAGGATGCGGTGCGGAGTTCGGCGGTCAGGGCCTCGCGCAGCAGTCCGTCGGTCTCGCTGCGGGCGAAGCCGGGTGCGGGCACCAGGACCAGGCGGTCGCGCGGCGGCAGGGCGCGCGCGAAATCGGCGTAGCCGTCGGCCAATTCGGCTATCCGCGCGCCCGGCAGCACGCGGCGGCGGTCCGGTTGCATCGGAATGTCGGCGATGAGCAGAGCGGGGACGGAGAGTTCTTCGTCGGAGCGGGTGGGGGCGCGCAGGACATCCGGTTCCACGGGGTGCGGACGGCCGTCGCGCACGGGAAGCAGCCAGCGTGAGCGGCCGGTGGAGTACTGCCACCAGGTCTCGTCCCGGCCGGGGCCGGTGATCCGCAGTTCCCGCACACCTGAATCGAGTGTGGTTACGGCGCTGGTGATTTCGTCGTCGCCGATCCGGATGAGTTGCAGCGCGGGTAGTTCCAGGAGCAGGTCGGCCGCCTCGGCGCGCATCGCGGCGAGGAGTTCCGGTGCGTCGACGTCGGGGCGCAACCGGATCACGATCTCGCTGTCGTAACCCGAGGCGGGAGCCGTGGCGCTCGGCCAGGCCAGCCGCAGGGCCGGTGGGACGAAGTCGGTGTCGTCGGGGAGGCGAATGTCGTTACCGCGCAATTCGTTCCAGGTCTCGGAACGGGAGAAGCGCACCGATCCGGTGGTGGACCGGAATTCGATCTCGTCGCCGACGGCGAGCACGGCGGTGAAACCCACTCCGAACCTGCCCACCGACGACGCGGCGCCCGGTTTCGCCGATACGCGCAACGCCGTCAGCGCGTGCACGCCCGAGATATCCAGCGGGACACCGGTATTGGCGATATGCAGGTCGGTGCCCGCGAGCCGCACCACGAGCCGGCCGGGCACCGCCGCCTTGGCCGCGGCATCGGCGGCATTCTGCGCCAGCTCGGTCAGCAGGCGATCACGGTAACCGGCACGTACCAGGTCGGCCTCGGTGGCGGCGTCTTCCCGCAGCCGTGTCGGCGAATCCCGCCAGGCCGCCAGCACCCCCGCGCGTAGCGCCGCCGTCTCGAACGGATCGGCACCCGCTCCCTCGGCGCTCAGCGCTCCCCCGCCGACCCGGACTCGCCATGCTCCACCCGCACCGCCGAAACACCCCACCCATCGCTGTACTGCCCCGCGTCCCGAGCGCCCCCCGACTCCTCGCCCTCCCGAACCTCGGACACCACAGCCCCCACCTCAGCCACAGCCTCCGCAACCTCCCCACTCCCCGAACCGGACCCCGCCCCGCCGGAGCCCTCCGCACGCACATCATCGTCCACAGCATCCGTATCCGACCCCACCGCACCCACTTCCGGCGAGGCGTCCGACACGGACCCGGCAGCGCCGGTCACATCCGACGGTTCCGAGCGCGTGGTGTCATCCGCGGCACCTGCACCCGACACAGCCGCACTCGGCTGCACACCCTCACCGACTGCACCGGACCCGGCAGTGACGTCATCAGCCGCCGCTGACTCGGCGGTATCGGACGCACTCGCCGGCGCATCCTCATCGGCCGCCATGGTTCCGGCGGCACCGTCATCTACCACCACCGACTTCGCGGGGGCGTCGGCGGCCGACGCGGACCCGGCAAGACCGTCATCAGCCGACACGGGCTCGGCAGCACCGTCGACGGCCGTCGTGGACTCGGCGGTGTCGGACTCACCAGGCGGCGCAATCCCATTCGCTACTTCGGACGCGACAACTTCGTCATCAACCGCCGCAGGATCGGCGACAACGCTGTTATCCGCAGCTGACTCGGCGGTATCGGATGTGACGGACCGGTCCGTGCCCGCGGCGTCGTCCGTGGTGGACAGCGGGGCGGTCGGTTCGGGCGTCGCGGGGGAAGGGTCGGATACGCCCGCGGCGCTGTCCGCGCGCACGGCATCGTCTACGGCGTCGGTGTTCCGAGCCGCTGCGTCGAGGCTTGCCGTGGGTGCCTCGCCGGTGGAGTTGTCCGTGGCGGCGATATCTATTGCCGCCGTTTCGGATTCCGCGTCACCCGCGTCGGGGGTCGCTTCCGCACCCACATCCGCCGATGTCTCGGCACCTGCGGAAATCTCAACCCCTGGCGATGCCTCAGCGCCTGACGACATCTCAGCGACCTGCGAAGCCTCAGCACCCGCCGACACCTCAGCGACCTGCGAAGCCTCAACATCCGCCGACACCTCAGCACTCGCTGACGCCTCAACGTCGGCCGACACCTCAGCGCTCGGCGACGCCTCAGCGTCCGTCGAAGCCTCGGGGTCCTTCGAAGTCTCGTCACCCGCCGACGCCTCAGTGGCGTTGTGCGAGATGGATTGGGGGTTGGCCACATCCGACCCCGCGGCGTTGTCCGGGACGGTCTCAGCGACCTCCGGGGACGCCACCGTGGACGGTTGAGGCTCGGTGGCTTCGGAGGCCGTGGCGACATCGGTCGATTGGGCGGGGCGGGGCTCGTCGGCAGCGGACAGGGATGCTTGGGCGTCGGCTTCCAAGCCGGGCTCCCGGCCCGTTTCCGGGCGGTCGCCGGTCACCGCAGCGCTGGTGTCCGCCGCGGCATCGGCGGGGTCCACCACGGTCGAAGCCGCCTCGCGAGTGGTCTCCACGGGCGAGGCACCCGTCACCGAACTCGCGCGATTCTTGGACTCGCCCTCGTCAGCCGCCCCAGCGGCAACAGCCGATTCAGCAGCCTCCCGGGTGTCGGCAGCCGGATCGATATCCGGCGACTCCCCCGCAATAGACGACTCGGCAACGGCAGGCGACTCGACACCGGCAACGGAATCGCCTTGCGCGATACCGTTCTGTACCGATCCGGCTTCCTCCCGCTCAGCACGCCCGGACTCGACAAAGCCCGACCGCGCGACATCTCCGGACGGCTCGTCGTGCCCGGACTCTGCCTCCTCGACACGCCCGGACCCTTCGGGCTGCTGTTCGGGAGTGGGGCGGAGTTGGGCGGTGGGGACGATTTCGACGGCGGCGTCGTCGTAGGCCTCGTAGAGGGGGGAACCGCCGCCGGTGGGGAGGACGGTGTCGGAGTGTGCGCCGCAACCGTATTCGGCGTGGACGACGTGGCCGTCGGCGCCCATGGCGTTGGAGCAGACGCCGAAGGCGGCGCGTAGGGCGCCGGCCAGGGGCACGAAGAAGCCGCAGACGCCGCAGGTGGCGGGGGCGGCGCGGGCCATGTCGGTGTCGGGGCCGTATTCGGTGTACCAGCGTTCGGCGGCCTCTACGCGGCCCTCGCGACTGAGCACCCGGCTGCGGCCCAGGCCGATCTCCTCGGCTACCTCGTCGACCACCGGGTCACCGGTGATCAGATACCCCGGGACCAGACGCGGGTCGTCGGGCTGCGGGGCCAGGAGATCGCCGGGCGCCAAGTCGCCGGGGCGCACGCGCTGGTCCCACGGCACGAAGTCCGGGGCAACCAGCGCGTCCGGCCCGGGCAGCAGGGCGGACTCACTGACCGTCGCGTACTCGGCCTCCGGCGGCGCCGCCACCACCACGGCCCACTGCCAACCGGCATAGCCGGGCAGGGTGGCCGCGAAGTGGTGCGTGGCCGCACACTCGTCTTCCGCGGTGACGCCCAGATGCTCGCCGACACCCGTCGGCTGCAGCTCCGAGAGCGCACGACGAGCCAGGTCGACCGCCTCCGCGAGGATCGGTCGCACACCGGACTCCGAAACAGATACTGCGCTCACGTCCTACATTTTGCCGTATGAAGCGCAAACGCCGTGCGTGGGCCGCGACCGGACCGATCTTGCTGGCCGCGGTGGCCACCGGAACCGTCGCCTGTGACCGGTCGGACAGCGCTCCGCCGCTGCGTGTCGAGGTGGTGGCGACCCGCCCGCACGACCGCGCCGCTTTCACCGAGGGCCTCGAAATCCACGACGGCCTCCTCTACGAGAGCACCGGTCTCGAGCGCCGCTCCGATGTCCGCGCCACCGACCTGACGAACGCGGGCCGCACCGCGCGCGCCGACCTGCCCGCCGAATACTTCGGTGAGGGCATCACCCGGGCGGGCTCGATTGTGTGGCAACTCACCTGGAAGGACGAAACCGCCTTCGCCCGCGACCCGATCACCCTGGCCGAGCGCGGCCGCGTCCACTACGACGGCGAGGGCTGGGGCCTGTGCACCCGCGGCGACCGCCTGGTCATGAGCGACGGCAGCGACACCCTCACCTTCCGCGACCCCGCCACCTTCGCGGCGGTCGGCTCGATCCGGCTCACCAGCCACCGCAACGCGAGACTCAACGAACTGGATTGCGCCGCAGACGGTTCCGTATACGCCAACGTCTGGCACACCGACCACATCCTGCGCATCGATCCCGACAGCGGCGAGGTGCTGGGCGACATCGACGCGGGCGGACTGCTGTCTCCCGCCGAGCGCGCCGGTGTCGACGTGCTCAACGGGATCGCCCAGATTCCCGGCACCGATCGGTTCCTGATCACCGGCAAGTACTGGCCGACGCTGTTCGAGGTTCGCTTCGTCCCGGCGTGAACGGCCCGGCGGGACGCCCCATAGACTCGTTGTGTGGCTGCCTCCCGCGATTCCTCCGGAACCGATCCGGGTCCGTGGGACGGCGAGGAGTATCCGCTCAATCGGCGGCATCCCGGTTACGACCGGTATCCGCCGCCCCCGAGTGCCCCGCCCCGCCGTCCGCAGCCGCCGCTGCCCGATCGCGGCGGCGACACCGACGTACCCGAATTCGTCACGCGCCGATTGGCCGCCGGGCAACCGCCCCGCGACCTGCCGCCGCAGGACCCGCAACCGGATCCACCGCCGCAGCCCGCGCCGGAACCACCGCCACCTGCGGATACCGCGAAAATCAAGGGCCGCCAACGGGTCCCGCGCAAGTTGACGGTGACCCGGGTGGTCGCGATGCGCAGCATCGAGCTGACGGAGAAGGGTTTCCACTCCTTCCAGCGTGCGGCGAAGGCCGACGGCGCCGACCGGTCGGGACTCACCGCGCTGGTGTACGCGACGATGGCCAACTTCGCTCTCGACGCCGCCATCGCCGTCGCGCTGGCCAACACGCTGTTCTTCGCCAGCGCCACCGCCGAGTCGAAATCCAAGGTGGCGCTGTACCTGTTGATCACGATCGCCCCGTTCGCGGTGATCGCGCCGCTCATCGGACCGCTGCTGGACCGATTGCAGCACGGCCGCAGGGTAGCGCTGGCCGCCTCGTTCGCCGTGCGAATAGTGATCGCGTTCCTGTTGATCTTCAATGTCGACAGCTGGGCGCTGTATCCGCTCGCGCTGTGCATGATGATCCTCAGCAAATCGTTCGCGGTGCTGAAGAGTGCCGTCACGCCGCGGGTGCTGCCACCGGATATCGACTTGGTGCGCACCAATTCCCGGCTCACGGTGTTCGGTCTGGTGGGCGGGACGCTCGGCGCCGGCGCGGTGGCCGGTGTGGTCGCCGCGGTGGCCGGGTCGCCGGGCGCGCTGGTGTTCGCGGCGCTGATCGCCGCCGCCGGGGCGTATCTGAGCCTGCGCATTCCGTCCTGGGTGGAGGTCACCGAGGGCGAGGTGCCCGCGACCCTCGGCTACCACAAGAAGGACGCGGCGCCGCAGGACGGGCAGCCGGTGAAACCGAGCCGCCGCCGCCAGCCGCTGGGACGGGCGGTGGTGACCGGGCTGTGGGGCAACGCCACGGTCCGGGTGCTCACCGGTTTCCTCACCTTCTACGTGGCCTTCGTCGCCAAGTCGACCGAGCACCGCCCCGTGCAGCAGGCGGCGATGCTGGGTGTGGTCGGCGCGGCGGCGGCGGTCGGCAACTTCACCGGCAATGCCTCGGGCGCTCGCATGAAGCTGGGCCGCCCGGCGCTGATCGTCGTGCTCTGCACGGCCGCGTGCACGATCGTCGCCCTGTTCGCGATGCTGCTCGACAATCTGCTGGGGGCGGGGGGCGCCCCCCGGGCTGGTGGCATCCGGCGCGAGCGCGCTGGCCAAGGTGTCGCTGGACGCGTCGATCCAGGACGATCTGCCGCCGGAGTCGATCGCCTCCGGTTTCGGCCGTTCGGAGACGGTGCTGCAACTGGCGTGGGTGATCGGCGGCGCCGGCGGCGTGCTGCTGCCGACGGTGTACTGGAAGGGTTTCGCCGTCGTCACCGCGGTGCTGGCGATCGGATTGATCCAGACCTACGTGAGCTACCGTGGTCACTCGCTGCTGCCCGGCTGGGGCGGCAACCGGCCGCAACACGCGAAGCAGGAAGTACCCGGGATGCCCGGCGACCCGGCCCGTCCCGCCACCTCGAACTGACCCGACGAGTCGACAGGAAACCACGCCATGACCAAGCCCGGTACCCGCACGATCCTCGCGCTGGCGGTGGCTGCGGTACTCGTGGTGGTGGTCGCGATCGCGGCCGTGGTGGCCGTGGCGGTCCGCAATGCCGACGAGCCGGAACCGGAGATCACCGCGTACGCCCACGGCGCCTCGGCCACCGTCCCGCCGTACCGCTTCTGCACGGTGACGCAGTCCGACGCCAGCGGCCAACTAGGCCTGAACTGCCGTGAGAGCGCCACCACGGTCACCCTGCACACCCCCGACGGCGCCCCCCTGCAACTGTCGCTCCCCCGCCACATCGCCGACGCCCCCTGGGTAATGGTGCTCGAGTACGACCTCCCCGACGGCACCGCAGTCCAGCGCCTAGCCTCCTACCGCGACTACCCCGAGGGCACGCTCGCCATCACCGTCCCCTCCCACCCCGAACCGGACCTGAGCCTGGCAGGCGTAGAAGTCCAACTGGTAGTCCCCACCCGAGACGAAACCGGCGCAGAATCCTTCGCCCCCTACCAAGCCTGGTCCATCCGAACCACCTGAGCGCCTGCTCCCGCCACCACCCGAGAAGCACCGCCCCACAACACCTCTCGGACACCGAGGCCAGCCGACACCGCCACTTCCGCACTCCCCCCACCCCGCACGCGCGAGTCTTACGAGCGCCGTTCGCGGCCGGCTCGCGTCGGAGTGGTCGAGACGCATGCGCGAAGCGCGAGTCTCGACCACTCCGACGCGAGCCTCAGGGCCGCGAACACGCGACGCCGAAGGCGGCGCCAAATTACTGATCAAGCTCCCGGGCCACCCCGCGCACGACCTCGGCGATCCGCTGCGCCATCTTGCGGTCGGGATACTTCCCCTTGCGCAGATCGGGCTGCACCTTCGCCTCCAGCAGCGTGATCATGTCCTCGATCATCCCGTGCAGGTCGTCGGGCGCCTGGCGCGGATGCGCCACGGGCTCCTTGCGTGTCTGGTTGCCGCGCACGGAGGGCAGCGGCTCCAGGAGTTTCAGGCTCAGCGCCTGCGGACCGCGCCGCCCGGCCGCCATTCCGAACTCGACTCGTTGCCCGGGCTTCAACGCCTCGACACCCTTGGGCAACGCAGACGACCGAACATAGACGTCCTCACCCTCGTCCTGGGAAAGGAAGCCGAAGCCCTTTTCGACGTCGTACCACTTCACCCTGCCGGTCGGCACTGCGCTCACCCGTTCGTCATCGATGCCCGGACCTCCCGGGCACAACCCTTGTCCCGGAATCGATTCCGGGACTCGTCTGCGTGCGAAAAGAACGCGCCCTACACAGCTATGCAGGACGCGATTGCCATCGAGTCTACCCCGGTGCCGATCCGCTGAGCACACCAGTTTTACGGTGCAGTAATGCCCGAGTCCTCCCCGCACCGTCCACCGCGCCGATCCGGCGATTCGCTGATGTACGTGGCCCTGGGTCTGTTCGCGATCGGTGTGTTGGCTGTCGTCGCCATTTTCCTCACACCGATCGTGTCGGACAGTGATCCGGGGCTGTGGCTGTATCTGGTCGCGATGATCGGAACGCCCTTGGGATTGCTGCTCGCGGTGGTCTTCGCACTGTGGTCCGGCCGCCGCTCGCGGTAGCCGACCGGTATATGCCCAGTTCGTTATCGCACTACACATGTGATTCTCGTCACATCACGGTAGGGTCACGAGACGGTCACAACCGATGTATCACCGTGACACGCCGCACTCACCAGCACAGACGCGATATGGAAGGTGTTGCGCCGGATAGGGACCCGGCCATACACGCCGGTTACCAAATGGTGATTTTTCGCGGCAATCGTCGTACGGTCTAACGCAGCCGGGAGCAGTCCCGGAACCACCGGCCCGCCGCACCGAGCCTCGCCCCGCGGGTACGGACCCCGACGGAAGCAGGGGCGAGGGCGGGGAACCCACGTTCCCTACGCAGGGAAGCGGGATCGATCGCCACCGATCGGTTCCTTGGGGTGAAGTCCCACCGCACCGCAAGGTGCACCGGGACCGGACGGCCTCTCAGTCCGAACCCGACAGCTCACCTCGCAGGCGCGTACGAGAGGAAGACGACCCGATATGAGTGGACGCCATCGCAAGCCGACCAACACCGGCCGCACCGTCGCCAAGGTCGCCGTCACGGGTGCGATCGTGAGCGGCGCGGGTATCGCTCTCGCCGGGAACGCCTCCGCGGCACCCGACCAGGAGTGGGACAAGCTCGCGCAGTGTGAGTCCGGCGGCAACTGGGGGATCAACACCGGTAACGGGTACCAGGGCGGTCTGCAGTTCTCGCAGGGCACCTGGGCCGCGCACGGCGGTACCGACTACGCCCAGACCGCCAACCAGGCCAGCCGCGAGCAGCAGATCGCGGTCGCCGAGAAGGTCCTCGCATCCCAGGGTTGGGGCGCGTGGCCCTCCTGCTCCTCCCGTCTCGGACTGAACGGCAGCGCCGAGGCGCGCACCGCTCCGGCCGCCCCCGCCCAGCAGACACCGCACTGGAGCCCGACGGCCCAGACCGAGGCCGCCCCGCAGCAGACCCAGCTGCCCGCCGACCGCAGCCAGGAAGTCTTCCAGGCCGTCGACAAGGCCCTCGCCGTCGCGCAGTCGCAGGGTATCCAGGTGCCCCAGCCCGCCCTCGACGTGCTGAACGCCGCGAAGGCCAACGGCGTGAAGCTGGACCCGCAGGTGGTCGATTTCTTCGCGGCGAACAAGGGCCTGCTGCCCAACTGAGCCTTCTCCGAAGCCTTTACGGCCTCGAATCCTTACGGCAAGGCCCCCGCACCATCACGGTGCGGGGGCCTTGCCGTCGATTCGGTCAGCGGTTGATGACCGTGTGCGGGTGCACGTAGGGCACCTCTTCGGCAGGCACCGGAAATTCGGTGTCCTCCCCGTAGGGCGAGAGCCCACCGGAACGGGTCGACGAGAGTTCGGTCACCGCGTGGTCGCCGTTGGCGACCTTCGGCCAGCCGTTGTCGACATAAGGTTTCTTCGATTTGTTCACCACGGCCCAATTCTGGCATGGAACCGATCGGTCGCGTCCGCCTGCCGCGGCCGTGTGCGACGGCGGACCAGCGGCACTGTGCGCCCGGCCGTACGCTGGATGGGATGACCACGACCGACGACGCACCCCGGGCCGGGGATGAGCACTCCACGACAGCCACCGGTTCCGTCGATGTCGCGTCGCTGGCCGATTGGCTGGCCGCCCGTTCGGACGACGAATTGGTGACCCTGCTGGAACTGCGCCCCGATCTGGCGGTGCCGCTGCCGTCCTCGATGTCGGTGCTGGCCGCCCGCGCCGAGCAGCGCGCCTCGGTGCTGCGCGCCACCGACGAACTCGACACCCTCGATTTCGCGGTGATCGAGACCCTGGCCGTGCACCACGCGGCCGTCCCGGACCGCCACGCCACCCCGCTCCCCCGCGCCCGCCTGCACGAGCTGCTCGGCGACCGCGTGGCGCGGACGGCCGTCGACGCCGCCGTCGACCGGCTGACCGCCCGCGCCCTCGCGTGGGGCGCCGACGAGCTGTACCTGGTGGCCGCCGCCAAGGACGCGCTGCCGTGGCCACTCGGCAGTACCACCGAGATCCCGGACGCGCTCACCGAACCGGAAATCGTTGCGGCCCTGGCCGGGATCGGCTCTCCCGAGCGGGCGCTGCTGGACAAGCTGGCGACCACCGGTCCGCGGGGGCGCACCCGCGATGCCGCGCCGGGCACGCCGCCGGACCGGCCGATCCAGCGCCTGCTGGCGGTGCGGCTGCTCGACTGGGTCGACGAGGAGACCGTCGAACTGCCGCCCGCGGTGGGCCAGGTGCTGCGCCGCGAGCCGGTCAGCGACCCGCACGCGCTGCGGCCGCCGCGACCCGAACTCGCCAAACACACCGCCGCCGACACCAACGCGGCCGCCGCGACCGAGGCCGGTGAGCTGCTGCGGCACTGCGCCGACATCATCGAGGTGCTGGCGCAGGCGCCCGCGCCGGCGCTGCGCTCGGGCGGCCTGGGCGTGCGCGAACTGCGCCGCATCACCAAACACACCGGGATCGAGGAGAGCCGGGTGGGCCTGCTGGCGGAGGTACTGGCGGCGGCGCGCCTGCTGGACAAGGGAACTCCGGAACCGCCGCCGCCGGGCGATTCCGTCGACGACTACTGGGCCCCCACCGCGGCCGCGGACGGCTGGCTGGACGGCCCGGCGGCCCGGCGCTGGGCGGTCCTGGCCCAGGCGTGGCTGGAGCTGGACCGGTTCCCGTGGATGATCGGCGGGCGCGACGCGAACGACAAGCCGCTGGCCGCGCTCTCGCTCGAGCTGCGCAATGTGCACGCGATCCGGGATCGGCGGGCCGTGCTGGCGCTGCTGGCCGAGCAGCCGCCCGGAGCCGCCGTGACACCGACGGATATCGCGCGCGTGCTGGCGTGGCGGCAACCGCGCTGGCGCAGGCACTTCCGCACCGAGGCGGTCGAGCGCACGCTGACGGAGGCGGGCGCGCTCGGGCTCGTCGGCCGTGGGGCCCTCACCTCGGCGGGGCGCGCACTGTTGCACGGCAGTACCTCCGACGCCGAGGCCGAGATGGAGTCGGCCCTGCCGGACCCGGTGGATCACGTGCTCGTGCAGGCGGATCTGACGATCGTCGCGCCGGGGCCGCTGGTGGCGGATCTCCAGAGCCGCATCGCGCTGGTGGCCGATGTCGAATCCGCGGGTGCGGCAACGGTGTACCGGATCAGCGAGTCGTCGGTGCGGCGGGCGCTCGACGCCGGGATGACGGCAGCCGAACTGCACCAGCTGTTCGCGGCGCACTCGCGCACTCCCGTGCCGCAGTCGCTGACCTACCTGATCGATGACGTCGCGCGCCGGCACGGTCGGCTGCGGGCCGGGATGGCACAGTCGTTCGTGCGCAGCGAGGATCCGGCGCTGCTCGCCGAGGTGCTGGTGACCCCGGTCGCCGAGCGGCTGGCGCTGCGCGCGGTCGCCCCGACCGTGGCCATCTCGCAGGCCGCGCTCGGCGAGGTGCTCGAGCAGTTGCGCGCCGCGGGTTTCGCTCCGGCGGGTGAGGATTCGTCGGGCACGATCGTCGACCTGCGCCCGCGCGGGGCCCGCATCCCGGCCCGGACCAACGCCCGGCAGGCGTGGCGGCCCACCCCGCCCAACAGCGAGCAGCTGCGGCTGCTGGTGGGCGAGCTGCGGGCCGGGGAGAAAGCGGCACAGGCCCGTTCGGGGCAGGCGGTCCGGTCGGACGGCAGCCGCAACAGCACCGCGGCCACCATGGCCCTGCTGCAACTGGCGGCGCGGGTGCGGCGGCCGGTGCACATCGGTTACGTCGATGCCCAGGGCGTCGCCAGCCAGCGTGTGGTGGAGCCGTTGAAGGTGGCCGGCGGGCAGTTGGATGCCCTGGACCCCGTCACCGGATCGGTCCGGCATTTCGTACTGCACCGCATCGCCTCGGTGGCGCTGGTCGATCAGTAAGTCCGCTCAGGCCTTCGGGTTGACCATGCAGAACGTGGTTTTCGGCTCGGACAGCAGCAGGTAGGTCGCGTTCGGCTCGCACAGGGACGGGTCGTCGCGACCCTCGACGCGCGCGACCACTTTCACCGTCGCCGCCGTGGACGCGCAATCCGCGTAGGCGAATCCGGTGTCGCGGTCCTGGTGATAGCAGCTGCCCGGCTTGAGATTCGGCGCCAGGCACAGGAACGCCGTGGTGCCGCCGTGGAAAGTCTCCTCGTAGGAGGAATATTCGCGGCCGCAGTCGGCCCGGGTCGGCGAGGTGGACATCACCGTGTAGACGGCCCGCTCCGACGCGCAGTCGACCGGTTCGGTCCGGGAGTCGGTGGTCGAGCCCTCGATGACGTGAATGCAGTCGCCGACCTGTGCCCTGGCGGTGTCGGTGCGGCTCGCGCTCTGCACGGCCGAACAACCCGCCGCCAGGGCGGCCGTCGCGAGTACTGCCGGGACGACGACGGCGCAGCGCCCTCGAAAACCCCGGTGCCCTCGAAAACTCTGTCGCACTCGAAAACCCTTTGCGCCCAACGGTTCACGCCGATCGTGACGGATACCCCGGGCGGAGAAATGCCGCAGGGTCAGCGGAACATGCCGAGGCCGTACAGGGCCAGCAGATTGAAGTTGAGCATCCGCGGCAGAAAGCCGGTCAGCAGCTGCAGTTCGAAGAGGTTCACATTCGACACCTTTCACGCTCTGCCCGCACCATAGCCGCGCGGATCGTGATCTTAGGTCGGAATCGGCTACAAAATCGTTACGCTCGGCAACATGACGCTCGAGGAGGCGACCCGCCGGCTCTACGCGCTCGACCCCGCACAGTTCACCGCCGCACGCGATGAGCAGGCGAAAGCCGCTCGCGCCGACGGGGACCGGAAACTCGCGGCCGCGATCGGCAAACTGCGCAGACCGACCGTGGCGGCGTGGGCGGTGAACCTGCTGGCGCACGAGGCGCCCGAGGAGGTCACCGCATTGCTCGAACTCGGCGACGCGCTGCGCGACGCCCAACGCCGATTGTCCGGAGAACAGTTGCGCGAGTTGACCACTCAGCGGCAGCAGGTGGTGAACGCAGTGGCCCGCAGGACGGGTCAGCTCGCGGCCGGGCACGACCGCACGCTCAGCGAGTCGGTCCTGCGCGAGGTGGGCCAGACCCTGCACGCCGCACTCGCCGATCCCGCCGTGGCCGACCACGTGCGCGCAGGCACGCTGACCGCCGCGGCCAATTACGAGGGCTTCGGGCCCGCGGCGCCGGAATTGGCCGCCGTGCCCGATCACGCCGCCGAACCCGAGAAACCGAAGCAGAGTCGCGCGAAGACCTCCGAAGACCGCGACGCGGCGGCCCGGCAGGAACTCGACGACGCGCTCGCCGCCCTCGAATCCGCCCGCGAGGCAACCGATTCGGCGCAGGCCGACCTCGACCGCGCCGCGGCGCGGGTGGGCGAGGCGGAGGACCGGATCGCCGCCGTGCGCGCGGAACTGGAACGCGCCGAGGAACAGCGGCGCTTCGCCGCGGCGGCGCAGCGCTCGGCCCAGGAGGCGGCGCACAAGGCCGAACGGCAATTGGACCGGGTCGAGCGCTGGGTGGAGAAGGCGCGCTCCCGCGTGCCCGAGGAGTGAGCCGATCAGGCGCGCAACGAACCCGGGTACAGGTATTCCTCCGGGGGCACGGCCGTCTCGTCCAGCCACGCGGTGAAGAAACCCGACAGGTTCACCGCGGTCTTGGACTGGACGAACTGCCGGAACTCCGGCATCGAGGCGTTGCCGTACGCGTGCGACCGCACGAACTGCGCGATCGCCGGGAAGAAGACGTCGTCACCGATCGTGCGGCGCAGCGCGTGCAGGAACAGCGGTCCGCGGTAGTAGACGGCGGTGAATTCCTTTCCGACGCCGGGGTCCTGCAACCGGGTCTCCCAGCGTTCGGGTTCGTCGCGGAACGTCTCGACCGTCCGGCGATACTGGGCATCGACGTCCTCGCCCTCCTTGCGCTCCGGCCATAGGTAGTCGGCCGTATAGCTGGCGAAGCATTCGTTCAGGCAGATATCCGACCACTGCCGCACCGACATCGAATCGCCCCACCACTGATGCGCGTTCTCGTGGACGAGGGTGTTCAGGTTGGTCCACGGCGCATAGGTCGGGCGGGTCTGGGTCTCCAGCGAGATGTGCAGGTCGGTGTCGATGTAGATGCCGCCCGCGCTCTCGAACGGGTAAGGGCCGTACAGGGATTCGAGGAAGTCGAGCACCTCGGGCAGCCGTTTTTCCAGTTCCCGGTGCTGAACGGCATCCGGGGCGAAGGCGCTGACCAGCGGCGTGCCGTTGGCGCGGCGCTGCTCCAGGAACTCGAACCGGTCGATGGCGACCGTGGTGAGGTAGCCGACCGTCGGATGCCGGGTCGACCACCGCGCGGTGCGCGTGGCCCCGTCCACCGTGTCACGCACCTTCAGGCCGTTGGAGATCACGTCCCATTCCCGCGGGACCGTCACGGTCAGGTCGAAGGTCGCCTTGTCCATCGGCGTGTCGTTGAGCGGATACCAGGTGGTGGCCGAATGCGGCTCGCCCGCAACGAAAGCGCCGCCGCTGGGCGAGACGGTCCAGCCCCCTTCCCGGTTGTCGTTCTGGATGCCGGAGTATTCGACGGTGACGGTGAACGGCAGGCCGGGCAGCACGGGCACCGCCGGGGTGACGACCAGCTCGTGCTCACCGCTGCGGGCGAATCCGGCCGGCAGGTTGTTCACGGTCACCTTGGACACCGCCGGGCCCGCGAAGTCCAGGTTGAACACGCGCAGCGCCTGGGTCGCGACGGCGTCGATGCGCGCGGTACCGGTGAGCCGCCGACTGGGCGGGTCGTAGTCGATCCCGACGTCGTAATGTTCGGCCTGGTATCCGCCGTTGCCGTCATCGGGGTAGTAGGGGTCGCCGAGGCCGGAGGCGCCCACGAAGGGGTCGGCCGGAGCCTGCGCGGACGAGTGTCCGGGCAGTGCCAGCGCACCCGCGATCAGGGCCGTGACCGTGAGACAACGCGTCCAGTCGTACGCATCCATGCGGCGAGCCACCCCTTTCCGGCACGGGCGTGCCGACCGAGGCTCGATGCTAGTGCGCTCAGTTGCTGCTGCCCGTCACCGCCACGCTCGCGCCCAGTCCGATGATCATGACCCCGCCCGCGCCGCCGACCGCTTCCAGCCGCCGCGGCGAGCGCGCGAACCAGTTGCGCGCGGTGCCCGCCAGCAACGCCCACAGGCTGTCCGACACCAGCGCGATCAGCAGGAACATGCCGCCCAGCACCAGCATCTGCAGCGGAATGGGACCGCCGGACGGGTCCACGAATTGCGGTAGCACGGCCGAGAAGAAGATGATCGCCTTCGGGTTGGTGGCGCCCACCACGAAGCCCTGCCGGAACACCCGGCGGGTTCGCTCCGGCTGCCGCGCCTGCGTCTCGAGCGCCTCGCGCAGCGAACGGCGCTCCCGAATCGCTTGCACGCCAATGTAGATCAGGTAGAGCGCGCCGGTGAACTTCACGGCGGTCAGCGCGATCGAGGAGGCCGCGACCACCGCGCCGAGCCCCGCCGCGACCATCACCAGCACCAGCAGCACGCCCAGGGAGTGCGCGACCACCGACAGCAGGGCGGCCCGCTTGCCGTCGGTCAGCGCGCGGCCGATGGTGAACAGCACACCCGGCCCGGGAACGACGATGAGCACGGTCGCGGCGACCAGGAACGCCGCGATATTGCCAGCGGGAATCACCGGCCGAGTCTAAGGAACGCCGCGGTCGGATTCCACGGATTATCAGCCGCGCAGCTCACCCGGCAACTGCTGCGGATCCAGCAGCAGCCGCTTGGAATCCGCGCGCCGCACCTTCTCGGCCAGATCGAGATTGTCGGCCAGCAGTTTCCACTCGACGTCGCTGATGGCCGCGCGAGCCCGGGTGATCACGCCGGGATCGCGAGTGCCCCAGGCGATCGGCATGGCCGTCACCGACTGGCGCAGGTCGCCGACCGAACTCGGCGCCCGATCGGCGCGCACGGTCACTGCGGGCACCTGCTCGCCGGGCCACTGCCGGTGTCCGGGCAGAGCCCGCACGACCCGGGTGATCAGCGCGTAGCTCGGGTCGCAGCCGGGTTTGGCGATATTGACCAGTGCCAGCAACGTCACCCCGCGCGCGTGCTTGCCCGACACCACCGCGGGCACCAGTTCACCCTCGGCGTACAGCTTCTCGATGCGCGAGCGGTAGGGCGTCCACACCGCCACGAACAGCGCGGTGATGGTGCCCAGGGCGAACGCGACGGCCAGCAGGAACGAGTACGGGTGCTGCAACCAGATCAAGCCGGCGGTGCCGAGGCCGAGCACGATCGCGGCGGCGAATGCCAGTATCCGCAGCCGCCGGATGGCCGCGAGCACTTCGTTCACCGCTCGGGCGTGTTCGCGGTCCACCGCGAATTCGAAGCGTCGCACGTCCTATTCCTAACACGTATGCGGAGGCTTTTTCTCCGTTGAACCGCCTCGGTTATCCGAGCGCCGGGCCGAGCAGGTCGTCCGCGTCGGTGATGCGATAGGCATACCCCTGTTCGGCGAGGAAACGCTGCCGATGGGCAGCGTATTCGGCGTCCAGGGTGTCACGCGCCACGACGGAGTAGAAATGCGCCTGCCCCCCATCCTGTTTGGGGCGCAGCAAGCGGCCGAGCCGCTGCGCCTCCTCCTGACGGGAGCCGAACGTGCCCGAAACCTGCACGGCCACCGACGCTTCGGGCAGGTCGATGGAGAAGTTGGCGACCTTGCTCACCACCAGCACCGGGATCTCGCCGTTGCGGAACGCCTCGAACAGCGACTCGCGCTCCTTGGTGCGAGTCGAGCCCTGGATGATCGGGGCGTTCAGATGCTCGCCCAGTTCCTCCAGCTGGTCCAGGTACGCGCCGATCACCAGGGCCGGTGCGCCCTGGTGCCGGGCCAGAATCGACTCGACCACGGGCAGTTTGGTGCGAGCGGTGGAGCACAGCTTGTACCGCTCCTCCGGCTCGGCCGTGGCGTAGCTCATCCGCTCCGCCTCGGTGAGCGTGACCCGCACCTCGACGCAGTCGGCCGGGGCGATCCAGCCCTGCGCCTCGATGTCCTTCCAGGGCGCGTCGTAGCGTTTCGGCCCGATCAGGGAGAACACGTCACCCTCGCGGCCGTCCTCGCGCACCAGCGTCGCGGTCAGGCCGAGGCGGCGGCGGGACTGCAGGTCGGCCGTCATCCGGAACACCGGGGCGGGCAGCAGGTGCACCTCGTCGTAGATGACCAGGCCCCAGTCGCGGCTGTCGAACAACTCCAGGTGCTTGTACTCGCCCTTGGTCTTGCGGGTGATGACCTGGTAAGTGGCGATGGTGACGGGGCGGATCTCCTTGCGCTCGCCGGAGTACTCGCCGATCTCGTCCTCGGTCAGCGAGGTGCGGGCGAGTAGCTCGCGCCGCCACTGCCGACCGGCGACCGTATTGGTGACCAGGATCAGCGTCGTGGCCCCGGCCTTGGCCATCGCGGCGGCCCCGACCATGGTCTTGCCCGCGCCACAGGGCAGCACCACCACGCCCGACCCGCCGGCCCAGAACGAGTCGGCCGCCATCTCCTGGTAGTCGCGCAGGTGCCACTCGTTGGTCTCGTAGTCCAGTTCGATGTGGTGCGCCTCGCCGTCGACGTACCCCGCCAGATCCTCCGCGGGCCAGCCGATCTTGAGCAGCATCTGCTTGATCCGGCCGCGCTCGGACGGGTGCACCGCCACCGTGTCGTCATCGATCCGGATACCGAGCATCGGCTGGATCTTCTTGTGCCGCAGCACTTCTTCCAGTACCGCGCGGTCCAGGCTGACCAGCACCAGCCCGTGCGCCGGATGCTTGACCAACTGCAACCGCCCGTACCGGGCCATGGTGTCGACGATGTCCACCAGCAGCGGCTGCGGCACCGCGTACCGCGAAAAACTGACCAGAGCATCCACGACCTGCTCCGCATCGTGCCCCGCCGCCCGCGCGTTCCACAGCGCCAACGGCGTCACCCGATAGGTGTGCACATGCTCGGGCGCGCGCTCCAACTCCGCGAACGGCGCAATAGCCTGCCGAGCCGCATCGGCCTGCGCATGGTCGACCTCGAGCAGCAGGGTCTTGTCACTCTGGACGATGAGTGGTCCCTCGGTCACGGCACCTCCTCGGTTGTGGGCCGGAGTCCATTGTTCCCGACCGGACCGACAGTGCCGTGTGGGCTGTGTCGCGTTTCGCTGTCGGCGCAGCTCGCGGGGGCAGTGGCGGGGGTGCCCATACCACCGCCGTAGAATCTGCGCAATGGTTGCCGCTCTGCTCGCTGATCTGTTCGAATCTCACCGAGCGCACCTGCTCTCGGTGGCTTATCGGCTGACCGGCAGCGTGGTCGATGCGGAGGACGCGGTGCAGGAGAGCTGGCTGCGGCTGGCCACCGCGCGGCAGTCGGAGATCGAGGATATGCGCGCCTGGCTGACCACCGTGGTGAGCCGCATCTGCCTGGATCGGCTGCGCAGCGCCTCGGCGCGCCGGGAAAGCTATGTGGGGCAATGGTTGCCGGAACCGATCGTCACGGCCCGGAGGCACTCGGGTGCGCCCGACCCGCTGGAAGCCGTGGTCCGCAAGCAGGACTGCCGACTGGCCGCGCTGGTGGTGCTGGAGTCGCTGACCCCGCCGCAGCGGGTGGCGTTCGTGCTGCACGACGGGTTCGCCGTCCCGTTCGAGGAGATCGCGGACATCCTCGACATCTCCGTCGAGGCGGCGCGGCAGCTGGCGACGCGGGCCCGCAAGGCGGCGGCGCGCTGCCCCGAACCTGTCTCCGAGACCGAGCACGCGGCCGCGGTGCAAAAGCTGTTGGAGGCCTTGTATTCCGGCGACCTCGAGCAGGTGGTGGCCGCCCTGCATCCGGACGCGGTGTTCATCGCCGATTCCGGCGGCACCACCCGCACCGCGCTCAATACCGTTGCGGGAGCGGAGAAGCTGGCCCGCCTGGGCATCGGCCTGCTGCGCAAGTACGACGTGAACCTCACCGACCCGAGCGGCGTCGAGACCGAATTCGTCGACGTGAACGGGCAATTGGGCCTGCTGCTGCACGAGCGCGCCCCGCGCGACGGCATCCCCGGCTCCCCCACCCGCGTCCTCGCCTTCACCGTCACCGACGGTGCGGTCTCAGGCGCTTACGATCTGGTGAACCCGGCCAAGTTGAAGGGCATCCGCGTACCCCACTGAACGCCCCGGCCCCGGCCGGCCTGCCTTCGTGTGCTCCCGTCGGCGCTCGCATGTGCGCCGGAAGCTCGGCTACTCAGCGGGGCCGCCCCTGTCGGAGAGCGTTGCCCGGCCGGGGAGGTAAGTGGGCGCGTTACCTTGGTGAACATGCAGCAGACGCCGACCGTTGCCCGCCTGCGCCCTTTCGGGGCGACGATCTTCGCCGAGATGACCGAGTTGGCCGTGCGGCACGGTGCGGTGAATCTGGGGCAGGGGTTTCCGGACAGTGACGGACCGGCCGCCATGCTGGATGTCGCCCGGCAGGCCATCGCGGACGGCGTCAATCAGTACCCGCCCGGCCGGGGCATGCCGGTGCTGCGGCAGGCCGTCGCCGCGGACCGGGCGCGGCGCTACGGCACCCGGTACGATCCGGACCGCGAGGTGCTGGTGACCGTCGGCGCGACCGAGGCCATCGCCGCTTCGATTCTCGGGCTGGTCGAGCCGGGCGCGGAGGTCGTGCTGATCGAGCCCTATTACGACTCGTACGCCGCCGCGGTCGCGCTGGCGGGCGCCACCCGGCGCACCGCCCGCCTGGTACCCGACGGCGACGGCTTTGCCCTCGACCTGGACAGCCTGCGCGCCGCGATCACCCCGAAAACCCGTCTGCTGCTGTTGAATTCGCCGCACAACCCGACCGGGACGGTGCTCGGACGCGCCGATCTGGAGGCGGTCGCCGAGCTGGCCTGCGAGCACGACCTCCTGGTGGTGACCGACGAGGTCTACGAGCACCTCACCTTCGACGGACACGAGCACATCAGCATCGCCACCCTGCCGGACATGTACGAGCGGACCGTCGTGATCTCCAGTGCCGCGAAGACTTTCAGCGTCACCGGCTGGAAGATCGGCTGGGCGTGCGGTCCGGCCCCGCTGATCGATGGGGTGATCGCGGCCAAGCAGTTCCTGACCTTCGTCGGCGGCGGGCCGTTCCAGCCCGCGGTCGCCTATGCCCTGGAAAACGAGCTGCCCTGGGTCGCGGCACTGCGTGATGGGCTGGCCGACAAGCGGATTCGGTTGTCACAGGCACTGGCGAATGCCGGTTTCGGGGTGAAGCGCAGCGACGGCACGTACTTCGTCTGCGCCGACATCTCCGGCCTGACCACCGCCGACGCCCACACGTTCTGCCGCGAGCTGCCGGAGCGGCTGGGCGTGGCGGCCGTACCTCTGAGCGTCTTCGCCGACGACAAGGATTCCTGGAATCGCCTGGTGCGCTTCGCCTTCTGCAAACAGGACGAGACCCTGGACGAGGCGGTGCGGCGGCTGCATGCCCATCACGTGACGCCGACGACCGGGGCCGCGCGGTAGTCGACTCCGGCCTCTGCGGACGCAAATCGGGTCGGGACGGCATTTCTCGCCGTCTCGAAGGCGATCGTGACCGCTCAGGCCGGCAGTTCAGGCGGGCATCGGCCGAGCGCGGTCGGTGGCGAGCAGGACCGCGATGCCGCCGAGCAGCGTCCCGGTGACCCAGCGCTGCGCCCGCAGCCAGAGCGGCCGTCCGGCGAGGAAGGCGGCGACGGCGCCGGAGCCGAGCACGATCAGGCCGTTGACCAGCAGCGCGACGGTGATCTGCACACCGCCCAGGCACAGGCTCTGCAACCACACCTGATCGCGCGCGGGCACGACGAACTGCGGGATCAACGCCATGTACATGATGGCGATCTTCGGATTGAGCAGGTTGGTGACCAACCCCATCGCGAACAGCCGCCGCGCGGGGTCGGCGGGCAGGTCGGACGGCGTGAACGCCGACATCCCGCCCGGCCGCAGGGTTTTCCATGCCAGCCAGGCGAGATAGGCCGCGCCCGCGAGTTTCAGCGCGATGTACAGCCCCGGCACCACCGCGAAGACGGCCGTGATCCCCGCCGCGATGGCCACCAGATACACCAGGAAACCGACGGCGACCCCGGCCAGCGACACGAATCCGGCCCGCCGCCCTTGCGAGACGGTGCGCGACACCAGATACACCATGTTCGGCCCGGGCGTGAGCACCAGCCCGAGCGCCGCCACCGCCACACCGGCCACCGCAGTCGTCTCGATCATGCCGACCATGTTCGTGCACGGTGGACCGCTCGTCGCGAGCCAGTTCGCAACCGCTGGACTTCCCAGACCGGTACATGGCCGACGTGGCAAGTGCCACATGCTTCGAGTGGACCGCCGACATCGATGCCGACCGGATCGTCGCTGATGACAGACGGCGGGACTCGGCCGACAGCTCAGCCGCGGCGGGTGGCGACGGCGGCGGCGAGACGGTCGAGTTGGGCAGCGGTGGTGTCCCAGTCGAGGCAGGCGTCGGTGATGGATTGTCCGTAGGTGAGGTCGGTGGCGTGGCCGAGAGTGAGGTCTTGGCGGCCCGCGACGAGGAAGCTCTCCATCATCACGCCGACGACGCTGCGGTCGCCTGCGGCCACGCGTTCGGCGATATCGGTGACGACGTCGACCTGCTTGTTGTGGTCCTTGTTGCTGTTGCCGTGGCTGGCGTCGACCACCACCCGCTGCGGCAGCGCCGCCTTGTCCAGGCGGACGCAGGTCTCGGCCACCGAGGCGGCGTCGTAGTTCGGCCCCGCGCTGCCGCCGCGCAGGATCACGTGGCAGTCCGGATTGCCGACGGTGCGGATCAGGGCGGAACGCCCGTCCAGCCCGGTGCCGGGGAACACGTGGCTGGCCCCCGCCGCGCGCACGCCGTCGACCGCCACCTGCACATCACCGTCGGTGCCGTTCTTGATGCCGACCGGCATCGACAGCGCACTGGCCAGCTGCCGATGCACCTGGCTGGCCGCGGTTCGGGCGCCGATCGCGCCGTAGGAAACCAGGTCGGCGATGTACTGCGGGGTGATCGGGTCGAGGAATTCGCACGCGACCGGCAGTCCCAGCGCGGTGATGTCGACCAGCAGCCGCCGGCCCAGGCCCAGGCCGGTGTTGATGTCGAAGGTGCCGTCCAGGTGCGGGTCGTTGATCAGGCCCTTCCAGCCGAGCGTGGTCCGCGGCTTCTCGAAGTACACCCGCATCACGACGTGCAGCCGGTCGGACAGCTCGGCGGATTTGGCGGCCAGCCGGCGGGCGTAGTCCAGCGCGGCGTCGGGATCGTGCACCGAACACGGGCCGACGATCACCATCAGGCGATCGTCGGTGGCATCGAGCACGTCGACCGTGGCGGCACGTCCGGCCCGCACGGTCTCGGCGAGCGCCGCATCGATGGGATGGTCGCGCCGCACGTCGGCGGGCGACAGCAGCGGGCTGATGCTCAGGGTGCGCTGATCGTCCAGATCGGCGACGTCGGCAGATTTCTTGGGTGCGTCGGCGTCGGCTGCGATCGTCATCGTGGGTTCCTTTTCTCAGGCCGACCCACCGAGAAGATCCCGTCGAGCCGGACTGTCATCGGCTCGGGGTGGGAGAAGGTCAGCGCGGTTCACCGACCGACCCACCCGGGGCCGGCTTGATAAACCAGAAATACACGCGCTGCACAGAGGCGACTGTAGCAGGGAGTGTCCCGCACCTGAACAGATGCCCGAAAGAGCGTGACACCCACCACATCACACCCGGAACCACATCAATAGCGAAAGCAGGTAGGCCGTAGGCCACCCCAGCACCCGCCGACCACCGGACGATCTGCCGCCTGCGAACTCGCAGGCCAGCCTCATCGGTTTGGGGGGGGGGGGGGGGGGGGGGGGGGGGGGGGGGGGGGGGGGGGGGGGGGGGGGGGGGGGGGGGG
>NZ_JARWOP010000078.1 GCF_029868745.1 Nocardia wallacei
CCCCCCCCCCCCCCCCCGGGGTGGGGGTGGCGCGCGGCGCTCTCTCTCCGGGTTTTCCTCTGCTCCCCTCCCGGGGCGGCCGGCCCCCGCCCCCGCCCCCCCCCGGCCCTGTGCTCTCACCGTTCGAGCCTGCCCGTCCACTCGTAGACCGGCAGGTTGCCCTCGGTGGTGTCCTCCCAGCGTGGGGTCACCTTGAAGCGCTCGTAGCCGCCGTTGAACTGGATTCGCAGTTCGATGCCCGGTGGGGTGATCGGCACGATGCGCTGTGGCAGGTCGGCCGGTCCACCCTGCAGTACGGCTTTCGGTGAGCTTCCCATAGCTGAAGGCTCTCATACCTGCGGTGATTCACCGGCCGATTCCGCAAAAGACACCCCGTCCACCTGCCGTTCCACGGGATTTCACCGGTCCGGGCAGACCTCGCCCGGCACGGGGTGTCGCGCCGACCTACAGCGGGAGCAGGTGGTGTTTGCGCGGGTTGCGTTGCAGCTTCTTGTCGCGGAGCAGGTGCAGGGCGCGACGGATTTCCAGGCGGGTGGTGGCGGGCTCGATGACCGCGTCGATGAAGCCGCGTTCGGCGGCGACCCACGGGTTGGCCATGGTGGCGTTGTAGAAGTCGATCATCTGCTGCCGGACGGCCTCGCGCTGGTCCTCCGGCGCGGCCTCGATCTGCTTGCGCCCGATCAGGCTGACCGCGCTCTCGGCGCCCATCACCGCGATGCGGGCCGTCGGCCACGCCAGGTTCACGTCCGCGCCGAGCTGCTTGGAGCCCATCACCGCGTACCCGCCGCCGTAGGCCTTGCGGATCACCACGGTCACCTTCGGCACCGACGCCTCGACGAACGCGAACAGGAACCTACCGCCGCGCTTGATGACGCCGATCTTCTCCTGCTCCACACCGGGCAGGAAGCCGGGCGTATCCACCACCAGCACCAGCGGAATCTCGAACGCGTCGCACAACCGCACGAAATGCGAGGCCTTGTCCGACGCGCGGGCGTCCAGCGCACCGGCGGAGACCATCGGCTGATTGGCGACCACGCCGACCGAACGACCGTCCACCCGTGCGAACCCGGTGATGATGTTCAGCCCCGCCTGCGCGCCGACCTCGTGGAATTCGCCGTCGTCGAAGATGCGCAGCAGGATGTCGTGCATGTCGTAACCGGCATTGTCGGAATCCGGCACGATCGAGTTCAGTTCCAGGTCGGAATCGGTGACCTCGGGCTCCATGCCCGGGTTCACCACCGGCGGCTCCTCCTGGCAGCTCGTCGGCATGTAGCCCAGATACTGACGCACCCAGTCGAAGGCGGCCTTCTCGTCCTTGGCGACGTGGTGGATATTGCCGTACTCGGCCTGGCTGCGAGCGCCGCCGAGTTCCTCCAGGCTGACGTCCTCGCCGGTGACCTCGCGGATCACCTTCGGCCCGGTGACGAACATGTACGCCTCTTCGGTGGCGACCACGACATCGGTGTTGATCGGCTGGTACACCGCACCGCCCGCACAGCTGCCCAGGATCAGCGAGATCTGCGGCACCATGCCCGACAGCGGCTCCACCTTCAGCGCGATATTGGCGTACCAGGCCAGCGAACTGACCGCCTCCTGCACGCGCGCGCCGCCGGAATCCTGGATGCCGACCACGGGGCAGCCGACCTTGGCCGCGAACTCCATGATCGTGCAGACCTTGCGGCCGAACATCTCACCGACCGACCCGCCGTACACGGTCTGGTCGTGCGAGAACACCGCCACCGGACGGCCCTCGACGAGACCGTGCCCGATGACCACGCCGTCGCCGTACAGCGCGTCCTTGATGCTCGGATTGCGAACCAGCGCACCGATTTCCACGAAGGTGCCCGGATCGACCAGCATGTTGATCCGATCGCGCGCGCTCGGGATGCCCTTGCGCGCCCGCTTGGCCACCCCCGCCTCACCTGCCGGCTCCTGCGCGAGCTCGAGCTTCTTCCGCAGGTCCGCAAGCTTCTCGGCGGTCGTACTCACTAGATTCCTTTCGCGATCGCAGCCAATTTCTGCGTCAGGTCGGCACCGATGGTGGCGATGCGCGGCTCGTCGATGATCTGGAGATGATCACCCGGGATGCGGATGATTTCCAGAGCCGGGAGGTAGTCGTCCCAGCCACCATTGGGCTGCCGTTCGGCGAAGCGGGGCTCGAGTTCGATCATGCCGTCGTGATAGCGGTCGGCGAGGTACAGCACCACGTCACCGTCGTAGTGCGACGGCTGCGCCTTCTCGAGTTCCCGGCTGTCGAGCCAGGACGTGCGCTGATGCTCGATCACGCCGCCGGGGATCTTCACGTCGGCAAACTTCAGCAGATCGGTGATGATCTTGTACTGCTCCGCGTCGGACGCGTCCGCCAGCTCGCGCAGCATGTCGTCGTCCAGCTCGCCCTCGATGCCGTAGGTCTTCTTCGCGAACTCCTGGAAACGCTCGACGCGGGCGCGCCGCCCCTCGGGGCTGCTGTCCTCGGGATCGACGGGCAGCGCGAGATCGATCAGCCCCACCAGCCGGACGTCGTCGCCCTCGGCCCGCATCAGCTGCGCGACCTGGAGCGAGAAGACGGCTCCCAGCGACCAGCCGTAGAAGACGTAGGGCCCGCCGGGCTGGAGTTCCCGGATCTTCGGAATGTACTGGCGCGCACGCTCTTCCATCGAACCCTCGACGCGCTCGAAGCCGTACATCGGCGTGTCGCCGGGCAGGCGCTTCAGCAGCGGCTCGTAGACCAGCGTGTTGCCGCCCGAGGGATGGAACACGAAGACGGGCACGGCATCCGAGCCCTCGGTGCGCCCGCGCAGGGTGCGCACGAAGCCGTCGACATCCCCGGCGCTGTCCTGGTGCTGCCGCACGATGTCGGCGAGCTGCTCGATGGTCTCGCAGTCGAGCACGTCCTCGACGTCGAGCTCCGCGCCGACCCGCTCGGACAGCCGCGCCGCCAGCTTCTCGGCGGTGTCCTGGTCCAGGATCGGCAGGGTGTCGAAGACGCCGCCCGGCGACTTGCCGGTGATCGTGGCCCAGGTCGCGTAGGTCAGCCGCTCGGCGGCATCGCGCGGGGGCACGTTGTCCTCGGCCGACTCCTCGCCGAACAGCGACGGCTGCACGGGAGTCTGCGCGGTCGCGGGCTCGGGCTTTTCGGGCGCGCTCTCGGCCAGCTTGTCCTTCACGACGGCGGCCGGATCCGCACCGGACTCCATGGCGGCCCGCGCGGCGGCGACGAAGTTGTCGTCGACGGCCAGCGAACCGCCCTCGGCCGCTTGCTGTTCGGCGATCGCGGCGACCTCGTCGCGGTGCTCGATGGCGTAGCGCAGTACCTTGGCGACCTCGTTGAGGCTGGCGTCGCGCACGGCCGCGACCTGCAGCTGCGGGATGTCGAACTCGTACTCGACCCGGTTCTTGATGCGCATGGCCATCAGCGAGTCCAGACCCAGCTCCATGAGCGGGATCTCCATCGGCAGGTCCTCCACGGCGTAGCCCATGGACTCGGCGACGATGATCGCCAGCCGCTGCTCCACGGTCTGGGCGCCGCTGGGGTCCCACCTGTCGCCGATGGTCTCGGCGACCACGAGATCGGCTGTCCCGCCGCCGTTCCCGGCCTCATCCCTGTCCTTGTCCCCCGTCATTCCGGCGAGCTTTTGGCCGGAATCGTTTTGGCTCCCGGGACGACCGGAGGACGCGCGCGACGCCCCCGTCACCACAGCCTCGAACAACAACCGGAATGCGCCGTCCTGCTCCCCGTGCACCTGCACCGAGGCGCCGCCGAGGTGCGGGGTGAGCGTGGTGGTCAGATTCCCGGACGCGGGCAGCGGCGAATGGGCGACGGTCGCCTCGACCGCCACGTCCGAAAGCACCTGCGCCGCAGCGGAACTCACCAGCCCGGACAGGTCGGTGACGGCCGCCGCCGACACCTCCCAGGCGTGCCGTCCGTCCGGCAGCGCGACGTGCGAACCCGGCGCCCGCCCGGTCCCCCCGCCGGAGGCGATGGTGACCGTCGGCCAATATTCCTTGCGCAGGAACGCCGTTCGCGGAATGTCGGCGAAATCACCGGCGGGCAGCAGCGACGACAGATCGACCCGATGCCCCTGCACGTACAGCTGCGCCAGCGCCGAGATGATGCCCGCGGCCTCGTCTTCCTTGCGCTTGAGCGTGGGGATGAGCGCCGCGTTGTGCACCCCGGCCGCGAAGGTCGTACCCAGCACCTGCATCAGCGCAACGGAATTCGGCGCGAGTTCCAGATAGGTGGTGATGCCGGTGTCGACGGCCTGCCGCACAGCGTTGGTGAAGTACACCGGGTGCCGCATGTTGGTGACCCAGTAGTCCACGTCGTGCACCGGGTCCGAGCCCGCGCGGTACACGGTGGCCTTGTGCACGGTCGAGTACAGGTCGGCGGTCAGCTTGGTGGGCTCGATACCGGCCAGCTCGGCCGCCAGCTCGCCCAGCAGCGGGTCCATCTGCGAGGTGTGCCCGGCGCCGCGAGTCTGCAGCACCCGGGCGAACTTGCCCTCCGATTCGGCCCGCGCCACGACGGCATGCACCTGGTCCGGCGGCCCGCCGATCACGGTGTTGGTGGGTGCGGCGTACACCGCGACCTCGAGGTCCGGGTAGTCGGCCAGCACCTTCTCGATGTCCTCGGCGCTGTACTCGACCAGCGCCATATTGCGGACGTCGGCCTCGGTGAGCATCTGCTCGCCCTCGCCCATCAGCCGCGACCGCGCGCAGATCACCCGCACGGCGTCCTCGAGGTTCATGCCGCCGGAAATGTAGGACCCCGCGGCCTCGCCCTGGGAGTGGCCTACCACGCCCTCCGGCTCGGCCCCGTGCGCCCGCAGCAGCGCGGCCAGGCCGAGCTGAATGGCGAACACGCCGACCTGCGACGTGCCGACGTCCCAGTCCTGCGCGTCGTCGAGCATCATCTCCCTGACCGAGTAACCGGCCTCGTCCTGCACCAGCTCGTCGACCTCGTCGACGGCACGGGCGAAGATCGAATTCTCCAGGTAGAGCTGCTTGCCCATCTTGCGGTGGTGCGACCCGAAACCGGACAGCACCCACATGGCGCCCTTGGCGGCGGGGGCGTCGGCGGTGAACACGCCCGGCCCCGGCTTGCCCTCGGCGATGGCACGCAGCCCCGCGACGGCCTCGTCGTGGGTCTTGGCCAGCACGACGCCGCGCGAGCGGCCGTGGTTGCGCTTGGCCAGCGAGCGCGCCACGGACTCGAGCGAGGCCGCTTGTCCCGCTTCGGATTCCAGCCAGTCGGCCAGGTCGGCCGCGGCCCGTCGCCGCCGCGAGGGCAGGTACGCGGACACGGCCAGGATCACCGGCAGCGGTTCGGTGCGCTCGGCGGTCCACTCCGGCGTCGGGTCCGCCGTCAGTCCGGCGCTCTCGGCGATGGTCGGCCCCTCGGCCACCGGTGTGCCGTCCGCCGACTCGGCCTCGGCGGCCGCGAGCACGGCCTCGGCGTCCGCGACGATCCCGGTGTCCTCGTTGTCCAGATCGGCGGGCGATGCCGGGGTCTCCGCCGCGGCGGGCACATACTCCTGGATGACCACGTGCGCGTTGGTGCCGCCGAAGCCGAAGCCGGAGACGCCGATGGTCGCCCGCCCGCTGTAGCGCGGGAATTCGGTCGGCTCATCGATGACCTTCAGATGCGCCTGCTCGAACGGGATGTAGGGATTGGGCCCCGCGAATCCGATATTCGGCGGAATCACGTTGTGCTGCAACGACATGACGATCTTGGCCAGGCTCGCGGCCCCCGCGCCCGACTCCAGGTGCCCGAAGTTGGTCTTGACCGATCCGAGCAGCGCGGGCTTGTCGGCCTCGCGGCCACGCCCGACGACACGCGCCAGCGCGTCCGCCTCGATGGGGTCGCCGAGCAACGTGCCGGTGCCGTGCGCCTCGACGTAATCGACCGACGACGGGAGGATTCCGGCGTCACGGTAGGCGCGGCGCAGCACCTCGGCCTGGGCATCCGGATTCGGCGCCAGCAGACCGTTGGAGCGGCCGTCGTTGTTGACCGCGGAACCCTTGACCACGGCCAGGATTCGGTCACCGTCGCGCTCGGCGTCGGCCAGGCGCTTGAGCACCACCATGCCGCCGCCCTCGGAGCGGACCATGCCGTCGGCGTCGGACGAGAACGCCTTGATGTGGCCGTCCTTCGCCACCGCGCCCGCACCGTCGAAACCCAGGGTCGCGAACGGGGCCAGGATCATGTTCACGCCGCCGGCGAGCGCTACGTCGGCATCGCCGCTGCGCAACGCCTGCACCGCCTCGTGCACCGCGACCAAGGTCGACGAGCACGCGGAATCCACGGAGACCGACGGACCCCGGAAGTCGAAGAAATAGGACACCCGGTTGGGGATGATGGACGAGACGCTGCCGGTGATCCCGTAGGCCGCGGCCGTCGCCGGAGTGTTCGCGTCGACCGGGGCGCCCGCCGCCATCGCGGCCAGGAACATGAAGTCGTTCCCCGACGAGCCGATGAACACGCCGACCGGCTGCCCCTTCAGATCACTGGCGGGAATCCGGGCGTGCTCCAACGCTTCCCAGGTCAGCTCCATCATCAGGCGCTGCTGCGGGTCGACGCGCTCGACCTCGATCGGCGACATCGCGAAGAACTCGGCGTCGAACCCCTTGACCACGTCCTGGTCGAGGTAGCCGCCGCGGGTGTTCGCCTGCTCGACGGCCGCGGCCATCTGCGGCTCGGCGGTGAACTCCGACCACCGGCCCGACGGCAGCTCCCGGATCCCGTCCCCGCGATTGATCAGGAACTCCCACGTCGACTCGGGCGTGTTGCCCGCACCCGGCAGCCGGGTCGACAGGCCGACGATGGCGATGTCGTGCGCCTCCCCCGGCTGGTAACCGGCGGTATAGAAGGAGTCGTCGGTCGATTCCGCGGGCTCCTCGGGCACGCCGCCGGCCGCGATCACCTCGGCCAGCGAGCCGATGGTCGGGTGCTGGTACACGACCGTGGCGCTCAGCATCACCCCGGTGAGTTCCTCGATGTCGCCACCGAGGGCGAGGGCGTCGCGCGAGGCCAGCCCGAACTCCTCCATCGGCCGGTCCACCGTGATCTGCTCGATCGGCTGGCCGGTGGCGTCGGCGACCCAGCGCCGCAACCACTCTCGCAGCTCGGCCACCGACATCTCGGTGGCCGGTGCGGCGGCCCGGGTGTCGTCGCTGACCGCATCGCTCTCGGGCGAAACGGCGTCGGTCGTCTGAGTGCCCTCGTTGTCAGCCATCAATTCCTCAAGCTACCTGGGTGGGGGTGTCGGGTGGGCAGGGATCGACAGCCAGTATCGCAAGCGCGGATGTCGCTCACTCTTCCTCGGGGGCGTCCGGGAAGGCCTGTTGCGTGTAGCCGCCCCGCAGGGTGCCCTCCAGGTACGCGGCCCGGCAGGCGCGGCGGGCGATCTTGCCGCTCGAGGTCCGCGGGATCGAACCGGCCGGCACCAGCAGCACGTCGCGCACGGTGACGCCGTGCCGCTGCGAGATCGCCGCGCGCACCGCGTCGGCGATCGGCGCCGGATCGGCCTTGTGCGCGCCCGGACCACGCTCGGCGACGACCACCAGTTGCTCGGAGGCATCGTCGGCGTCGTACTTGATGCCCGAATGGCTGTCGGCCTCGAACACCTCGGCCGGGAGCTGGTTGGCCGGCACCGAGAACGCCGCCACGAAGCCGGGGCGCAGCAGCTTGCTGGCCTCCTGCGCCGAGTACTCCAGATCCTGCGGGTAATGATTGCGGCCGTCGACGATCACCAGGTCCTTGACCCGGCCGGTGATGTACAGCTCGCCATCGATGTAGACGCCGTAGTCGCCGGTGCGCATCCAGGTCGCGTCGGCGGGGGTGCCCTCGGCCTTGCTGCCCTCGGGCAGGCGGTTGGGCAGCAGGTTCTTGAAGGTCTTGCGGGTCTCGTCGTCCCGGCCCCAGTACCCGATGCCGATGTTGTTGCCGTGCAACCAGATCTCACCGACCTGGCCCTCGGGCTGCTCGCGCGGGCCGGCGGGGTCGTCGACCGTCTCCGCGTCGACGATGGCCGCCCACTGCGACAACGCGACGTACCCGCAGCTGACCTGCGCGATGGCGTTGGCGGTGCCCTGTTCGACCTTGACGATCCGGCCGGCGTTCAGCTCGTCGCGGTCCACGTAGATGACCTTGGCCTCGTCCTCGGCCCGGGTCGCGGAGACGAACAGCGTCGCCTCGGCCATGCCGTAGCAGGGCTTGATGGCCGTCTTCGGCAGACCGTAGGGGGCGAACGCCTCGTTGAACTTCTTCATCGAGGAGGTGGTGACCGGCTCGCTGCCGTTGATCAGGCCGATGACGTTGGACAGGTCCAGCGTCTCGCCGTTCTTCGGCAGGCCGCGAGCGGCCGCGTGCTCGAACGCGAAATTCGGTGCGGCGGCGAAGGTTCCGGCGCCGTCGGAGACCGCGGCCAGCTCCTTGATCCAGCGGCCCGGACGCCGGACGAAGGCGCTGGGCGACATGATCGTGATGAACTTGCCGCCGATGGCGGGCAGGATCACGCACAGCAGGCCCATGTCGTGGAACAGCGGCAGCCAGGTCACGCCGCGCGAATTCCAGTCCAGGTTGATGGCGTTGATCATCTGCAGCAGGTTGGTGCCCACCGCGCGGTGGGTGATCTCGACACCGGCCGGGGTCCGCGTCGACCCCGAGGTGTACTGCAGATAAGCGATGTTGTCCACGGTGATGTCGGGGTAGGCCCAGGCCTCACCGAGCGAATCGGGCACCGCGTCCACGGCGATGACGCGCGGGCGCTGCGCGGCCGGCAGCGGACGGAAGAACTGGCGCACGCCCGCGGCGGAGGAGCTCGCCGTGAGGATGGCCGAGGGCTTGCAATCGCCGAGTACCGCGTGCAGCCGATCGGTGTGGCCGGGCTCGTCCGGGTCGAACAGCGGGACCGCGATGGTGCCGGCATAGATGGCGGCGAAGAACGACACCACGTAGTCCAGCCCCTGCGGCGCCAGGATCGCGACCCGGTCACCGGGCTTCGTGACCTGCTGCAGGCGCGCGGCGACCGCACGCAGGCGGATGCCGAATTCCTTCCAGGTCAGGTCCTGGTACTCGCCGTCGCGCTCACGGGAGTAGTCGATGTAGCGATAGGCAAGCGTGTTCGCGTCGTTGCGGGTGTGCTTCTCGACGTAATCGACCAGAGTGCGCCCCTCGGGAATGCTGATATTCCCGGATTCGTCCAGGTAGTCGTCGAAAGTCTCGTCCGTCATTCCTTCTCCTCCGAGGCACACGCAGCACGGCATCATGGCCGCTGTTACCTGTGAGGCCCCGACTCTCTTACGCCCGCGGGCGCTCTGTGGTGCAAGAGCATGCCTGCAGCTTTTCCGGCGGTCTGCGCGGTGACCACCTATCGGCTAGATGTACTCAAACCAGGGACATGTTACAGAGCAGGCCCCGGCGCGGTCCCTGGTGCGAGTGAACATGACTCGGTCACGCCTCCCGTAGCAACGGGATCACCGGCGCGAAGGCATCCATCTGAGTCGGAAACACTCCGACATAAGACATCGAGGTGAGTTTGCGCACGTTACGAATCTGCTCCGCTATCTCCTCGAATGTGCCGATCGCCACATAGGGCGAGGTGAGTATGTCTTCGACCGAAAGCTGTACGTCCACTTCGAGGTCGGGGTGTAGGCCCTTCTCGATTGCGGACAATGCCATTTCTGCCGTGCGCTCGCGATCGTCGGTGATCACCACGGCGGTGATGGTCCAGTTCAGTTCGATATCCGCGAACCGATCGCCGGCCGCCTGCTTGATCAGGTTCACCTTCTCGACGGTCTTGTCGAGGGTGATGCCCGACAGCAGGCCCTTGCCTTCCTTGGTGGTCCGCGGAACCACCGAGATGATGTCGGCGTGCTTGGCGGCCAGCCGCAGCATCTTCGGGCCGCCGCCACCGGTCACCAGCGGCGGGCGCGGGCCCTGCCGCGGCCGCGGGGTGCCCTTGATGCCGCGCACCTGGTAGTGCTTGCCCTCGAAGTGACATTCCTGGCCGCGTAACAGCACGTCCAGGATGGTCAGCGTCTCGTCCAGCTTCTCCAGCCGCACTCCCGGCGACTCGTAGGGGATGCCGGCGGCCTCGAACTCGCTCTTGATCCAGCCGGCGCCCACGCCCAGTTCCAGCCGGCCCTTGGACAGCACGTCGATGGTGGCGGCGTCCTTGGCCAGCACCACCGGATGCCGGAAGCCGTTGGCCAGCACCGACGTTCCGATGCGGATCCGCTCGGTGGCCACCGCCAGCGCGCCCAGCGCCGCGATCGGGCCGACCTGCGGGCCGAGGTGGTCGGGCACCGCGAACGAGTCGTAGCCGTACTCCTCGGCTTGCTGCGCCAGCTTGACGAACTTGCGCGCCCCGCCCTCCTGCTGGTTGCCCTCGCCGGCGGCCGCGAACCGGAACTCGCGCGGCGGCGTACCCAGCGCAGTCACCTCGGCAGCAGCCGATGCACGGCTCGCCGTGGCGGCCGGTGTGCGGCTCGCCGTGGTGGCGGCTTCTGTCATTTACCTCATGCTCCTGGCTGTCCGGAATGGCTACGACGCCGGGCCGATCCGAGAGGAAGCGGCTCCGGCGTCGCGATCATCGCTGCACTTTACAGCGTGCCCACGAAACCTTGGGGGCCTCGGGGTTGACCCCTGTTAACAGTCACGAATGGGGCGGGTGCGGAGCGCCCTCGATCAGGTCTGCCGCCCAATTCGCCGTCCACTGCGTGGCCGTGGTGCCGTTCTCATCCACCTGGAAGGTGTTGTACAGGGCGTGCACCGGGTTTCCGACGGCTCTGACCAGCGTCATCAGGCTCGGGATCATATTGAACGGGTTCAGCGCCTGCTTCGGAGCGTCGCAGATCAAATCGCCCGGCGCGCAGATGGTGTAGGTCCGATCCGCGAGTTCGCCGAAGCCGCCCGGGCGCGATCCGGTCATCTTGATGCCCGGGACGTTGAGGCCCTGCAGCGCGACCTCCGCGCCCACGCCCGGCGGACTCGGCCCGACCGCGGCGGCCTGGCCCGGTCCGAAATCGCGGCGACCGTCGGCGATCAGCATCACGCCGAGCACGCGGTCGGCCGGAACGGGACCCTTGCCCGCGCCGATCTGCGCGGCGATGTCGCCGCCGATCACCGCGCCCTGCGAGAAACCGGCGATCACATAACTGGTGAGGGGGCAGCTTTTCGCCATCGATGAGAGTTCGTCGAGAGCCCGCCCGGCGCCCTCCGAGCGGCTGTTGTTGTAGGACTGCTGGCCGTCCGGCGGGATCGCGATCGGATTGGAGAATTGCGCGACGTAAGGGACGGTGTAGACGTCCAACCGGCTGTCCGGGAACCGCTCCCGCATCGGGTTGCTGACGTTGAGCATCAACGAGATCGGATTGGCGCTCGGGTGGTGCGGATCGTCGTTGCTGTTGGACTCCCACGTCCCCGGAATCGACAGCAACTGGACGTCCGGGCAGGAGGCCGGCTGACTGGTCGGCGGGCCCGGCTTCGGCGGCGTCGGCTTCGGCAGCCGCAGCGGACCGGCCAGCAGGTACCACAGCAGCAGCACCACGACCACCAGCACGACGATGCCTACCAGGAACAGCAGGCAGCCGGGACGACGGCGACGACCGCGGCCGCTGCCTCCCGGATAGCCCGAGCGTCGTGCGTTCACTTGTTGCAGTAGGTCTGGTTCGCGGTGTCGACGTAGATCCGGCCGGCCTGTTCGACGGGCATCTTCTGCGGGTCGAACGCCGGGTCGGAACCGGCCATCGCGTTCACGTAGGTGGTGATCTGGTCATCGGGCAGGCCCGATGCCTTGCCCTGGCAGACGAAGCTCGCCGTGGTCACCGCGATGTCCGGGGTGGGGCTCAGGCCGCGCCTCTTCAGTTCCTCGATCAGCGCCTGGTCCTTGGCCGACAGCTCGGACGTATTGCCCGCGGCGACCGAGGGTTCCACCGGTTCGGGCCGCTCCATCGCACCGGAGGTCGGCGCGGCGGGCGGGGCGCCCTCCTCCGGCGGCACCTGTACCACCGAGGGGATGGTGGGACCGGCGGTCGCGGTCGTGGCCGAGGTCTTCAGCGTCGGCGTGCTCGACGCGGTCGAATCGTTGTCGCCGCAGGCAGCGAGCAGGCCGACGGCGGCGAGCGACACCACGACGCCGGTTACCTTTCCACGGGTCCGCAACATGAATTTCGTTTCCTCGATCTGTGCAAGCCAACGGGACGCGGTCCAGGCTACTTGTATTTTGCTCCGCTGCGCTCCGCGGTTCGCGGCCCCTGAGGCTCGATTCTTCCCTCCTCCGCTCCTCCGCTTCGCTCCCCCGCTCCGTCAGTCCAGAATCGAGCCGGGCCGCGAACTCCTAGGGTGTACCTCCGGTACGTGTGCTTCAGGCGGGACTCTTGGCGGGGTCAGAGGCCGTGTATCTCGGGTTTGCCGTCGCGGACGACTATGAAGCCGGTTTGGAAGTTCTGTTGGATGCCTCCCGGTACCGGGAACTCGTCGCTGGTGGGGTAGCCGAGGCGGCCGTTCTCGAAGCCCTGGCGGCCCCACGCCTCCATGATCAGGCCGTTGCGTACCGCCCAGGAACCCGAGAGCGGGCTCCAGTAGATGTTGCCGCCCTCGAACGCGCTGACGCGGCCGAGATCTTTCAGTGGCTGCTCCTCGGCGACGGGGAAGCCCAGCGGACTGTTCTCGAAGCCCAGTTGCGCGTACTTGCCGAGGATCAGGCCCTGGACGCGATGGGCTCCGGTCTTGTCGCTGAAGTACATCGGACTGTTCTCGAAGCCCTGCACCGCGCCGCGTTGGTTCGGGGTGGGCTGCTCGGGGCCCGTGGGGTAACCGGCGGGACCGCCTTCGAAGCCCTGTGCGCCCCACTCCTGCAGCATCGCGCCGCGCACCATCTGGGCGCCGGTCTGGGGCGTCCAGTACACCGAGCCGTTCTGGAAGGACTGGAATCGGGGGGGGGGCGCGGGGGGGGCGCGCGCGGCGGCGCCCGCGCACTTCCGCTCCCGGCGGGGGGGGGCGTCTTCCGGGGCGCCGCTGTGCTTTATATCACCCCCCCCCGGGCGCCCCCCAACCGCGGAGCGCAGCGGAGCAAAATACAAGTAGCCTGGACCGCGTCCCGTTGGCTTGCACAGATCGAGGAAACGAAATTCATGTTGCGGACCCGTGGA
>NZ_JARWOP010000079.1 GCF_029868745.1 Nocardia wallacei
GTGCGGCCGTATTACCCGGCGGCGCTTGGCTTTCCGAGCGGGCCGGGGGGGGGGGGGGGGTGGGCGGCGCCGCCCGGGGGGTGTGGGGGGGCGACGCCCGCCCCCCCCGCCGCGGGGGCTCCCGGGCGCCCCCCGGGCGCCCCCGCGGGCGCGGGGCGCCCCGCGGCGGGGGCCCCCCCGCGGCCACGGTCATGAACCCCGCGACCGCGACGCTGGGTCCCGCGCGACTGCACGGACACACCGTCGTCATCCGCGCGCCGCGGCTCGGCGATCACCGGGACTGGCGGCGAATCCGCATCCGCGACCGCGCGCTGATCGAACCGTTCTGGTACAGCTCCCGACTCGACTGGGCGGAGCGGCACACCGAAAAGCACTGGGTGCGTGAGTATCTCCTCGGCCGCACCGAAGCCCGGACCGGGCGGCGGATGTCCGGCGTCATCGAGATCGACGGGCGTTTCGCTGGGCAGTGCGAGCTGTGTTCGATCGATGCCCGGCGCGGCACGGCGGAGATGAGCATCTGGATCGATTCCCGCGTCGCGCGGCACGGATTCGCGGGCGTGGCCGCCGGGCTGGTCCTCGACCACGGCTTCGGCGCGCTCGGATTGCAGCGGATCGTGGCGCCCATCTCCCCCGGGAACGTGGCCGCCGCGCACGGTGCGGCCGAACTCGGTTTCGTGCGTGAAGCACTGCTGGCCCGGTATTTCGACGCCGGTGGCGCGCGCCGCGACCACGAGCTGTGGGCGCTCACCCCCGCCGAGGTTCCGCCGGAAGGATTTGCGGCGTACTGGATTCGACGGGTGCTGACCAAGCAGGTGGAAGGGACTTCCGCCTCTATGCCCGCTATCGCCGGGCGCACGACCATGGAACGGGGTTCGGCCCAGTCGGCCGACAACGACTCGGCCGAACAGCAGGGGGCCACCGGTGCACGTTTATACGCTGCCGCAACGGTTTTAGCCGTATCGGCCCGGCTCACCGCCGGGCGGCAGCGGCGTCGCTGCGCACAGCG